>JBKPRM010000195.1:0-6166 GCA_046734555.1 Actinomycetota bacterium
GTCGCGGGGAGCCCACGCCAGGAGCCAAGGTGCGTGCCCGTGAAGGTGCCCTCGACGACGATCGCGTCGTCGGTGTGCATCAGGTCCTCGTACTCGAACCGGAAGTCGGGGAACGCGATCACGTTCTCGTGCATCAGCTCACCGAGGCGCTCGGCGCCGTCGAAGACCTCGCCGGTCGGCACGACCTCGTACCGGGGGCGGTCGAAGAACGCGATCGCCTCGTCGAACGCGTGCGCGTTCTCGGCGGTCATGTGGCCGATGCAGCGTGCCTCGCGCAGCCTCCGGAGCTCCTCGTCGATCGCCACGGCCACGGGACGCTAGCAGCGCCTCAGCCACCGAACCAGCGGGCGCGCCGGCTGCTGGTGAACTCCTGTTTCTCGGCGGTGATCGCCGGGGACGGCGGCGCGAACGCCGCGGTGGGGCGCGGGCCGGACAGGAAGTCCACCTCGACCCGCCCGACGAGGTCGTCGCCGAACTCGATGTAGCAGTTGCCCCTGCCGTCGTACGGAGCCACGGTCCCGCCTCGCACACCGGCGACGATCGCGTCGGCGACCACCCGACCCGCGCTCTCGGCGAACACGCCCGCCTTCGGCGTGCCGACGCTCGTCACGTCGCCGATGGCGAAGACCCCGTCGAACCTGGTCGCGAGCGTCGCCGGCTCGACGGGGATCCATCCGTCGACCGTCAGTCCCGACTCGACCACCACCGTGGGGGCGCGATGGACCGGGATCCCGAGGAACAGGTCGTACGGCAGCTCCGTGCCGTCATCCAGCGAGACCGTCTTCGTGCTCGGATCGAGCGAAGTCACGCGCCGCTCGAGGAGCACACGGATGCCGCGTTCCTCGAACGTCGCCATCAACGCCGTCGACGTTTCGGGCGAGGGTGGGATCGGCGTCGGGAACGGGATCACGAGCGTGATGTCCACCGCGTCGCGCACGCCGCGCCGCGTGAGCATGTCGTCGAGCAGGATCGCCGCCTCGCTCGGCGCCGGCGGGCACTTGAAGGACGGTCCGCAGACGCCGACGATCGCGTGCCCGGCGTCGATCGTGGGCAGCAGATCGCGCAGACGCTCGGCGCCTGCGACGGAGTAGAACTCGTTGCCGCCCTCGTCGAGGCCGGGCGTCGCGGCCGTGTCGAGATCGGCTCCCAACGCGATCACCAGCACGTCGGCGTCGTAGGCGCCGCCGTCAGTCACGGTCCGGCGCGCGGCGGGGTCGATCGACACGATCGTCTCCTGCCGGAACTCGACGCCCGGCCTCGCGATGTCGCGATAGCGGAGTGCGACGTCGTCGATCTGCTTCGCGCCGAACATCACGTCGAGCTTCGAGAACCCGAAGACGAACGCATCGCTGCGGTCGATCAGGGTGACTTCCACGTGGTCGCCGAGCTCCTCCGACAAGCGCGTCGTCAGCTCGAGCCCGCCGAAGCCGGCGCCGAGGACCACGACCCGTGTACTCACAGCAGCCAGGCTAGCCGCTCATCCCCGTTGGTCCGAGAGCCACGCGAACGCGAGCGGCGAAGCCGCCGTCAGATCGATCGCCGGCTCCACCGTCGAGAATGACTCGACGTTGTCGGTGAACTTCGCGCCGGAGCCATCGAAAGCACCGAACCGATCGGAGCCGTTGGGCGGGCACGCGTTCATGCCCAAGAGGGACCCGCTGTACGTGGTGCCGTTCGGGCCCTCGACCGCTGCACCCGCCAGTACGGGCGCGGTGCCGTCCAGGTGGCCGGCGAGGTTCGCGATCTGGTGGTGGATGCAGTTCGGGAACACCTTGCCATCGCCGACGATCAGCGACGATCCCCACGCGTTCGCGCCGAGGATGTTGCCGAGCCAGCCCATCGCCTCATCGGCGTAGGCGCCCGAGTCGGTCAGCGCGTCGTACTCGCTCGCCATCACCGACAGACCCGCGCCGTGCGAGGTCGTGTCCCACTGCGCCCAGGGGAAGCCGAAGCCGAACGGGTCGGTCGCCGCCTGCGCCAGCGCGGCGTCGAGCTGCTTCTTCAGGTCGGCGACCAGCTCATCACGCGTCACCTCGAGGCCGGCGGGATCGCCGGCGGCCTCGATCGCGTGGTACAGGTCGTAGTGGGCGAACCCGCTCACGTCGTACAGGTTCAACGTGTCGGTCGCGTCGGACGGCCCCGTGATGAAGGCGTTCGCCCAATGCGCGGCCTTGGTCAGGTAGAAGGTCGGGTTCGTGTGCGGCAAGCCCGGCGGCAGGCCGCCTGCCTGGAGGGCCACCGCCAGCTCGGTCGCGCCGAGCTCGAGGTCGTCGCGCCACTCCGACTCCGGATAGAAGCTGAACGGGATCAGCGTGAGCAGGTTGCCAGAGGGGTTCGTGTCGGCCAGGTCGAAGATGTGCTCGGCCGCCGCGAGGCAGCGGTTGGCCAACGCCGGCGCCGACGTGCGGAACACCTGGAAGCACATCGCGAACGCGGCGGCGTCGCGGCCCGCCAGGTTGGGGCTCACCGGCGAGCCGGGCGGCGCGGCGCGGAACACCGGGCGATGACGGATGTATCGGTACCGCGGGTCGGTGCCTCTGTAGTTGTCGTCTTCCTCCGGCAGTCGCCAGATGTCGTGGTCCGACACCGTCTTCGCGTTCCCGTTGCCGATGCCGACCTGGTAGTACAGCGTGCTCGTCTGGTCGTCCCACATCTTGAGCAGCCACTCGACGCCGAAGCGCGCTTCGTCGGTGAAGTCCGAGGAGGCCGACGCCGAGCCCATGCGCGCCGGGAAGTCGCGGACGCCGGCGAGCAGCATGTCGGTCGTGTAGCTCTCGGTCTGGACGGCCTTGAGGTAGTCCCCGGCGTCGAACCAGCCGCCCGACGCGTCGATCCGCTTGTTGAGCGGTGACAGGTCGCCCTTGAAATGACCGGTGCTGTTCGCGTGTGGCGTGAGGTAGGTCATCGCGTTCGCGTCGTGCAGGTGCGCAGAGGCTGCACGGAGCGGGGAGGGGATGTAGTCCGCGCCGTCCCGTGCGTTCCCGTAGTAGGACAGGGCATTCGCCAGCGCGCCGCGGTACAGCGCTCCGTCCCCGCCGATCCGGAATCGCGGCGAAGTCGCGTCGACCGCGCCGGACACCGCGATCCGGTAGCGGCCCGCCGTCGTCAGGGTTGCGAACTCCAGCGGATGCACGAACCCGAACGTCTGGCTCCACGCGCCCGCCGAAGCCGGCACCGTGCCGGTGAACGCCACCGCGTTCGTTGCGTCGAGGACCGTGAAGGTCTCGCCGGACGCGTCATCGGACGACATCAGGAACGCTCGCTTCGGCCCCGCAGCCGGGTACCCGAGCTGGTTGATCCGCACGAAGGCGCCCGCCGGCGGGGGAGCCGGCGCCGCGGACGCGATCGGCGCGGTCATCGCGAGCAGGCCGACGCCGCACGCGACGATCGAGGAACGACGAAGCACGGACTGGCGGCGCATGCGGTGTCCTCCAGGGGTCGGGGGCCGGTGAGCAACCGGGCGGAAGATCAGGAAAGGATCTTTACCTTCTCGATCCCGATGCTATGCCGCACATCTGTCGGCGGTCAACCGCGAGGTCACTCCGGGATGCACGGGCCACGGTCCTCCGCGGACCGGTGGAAGTCACGCGGATCCGCCTGATAGTGGTCGAACCCCGGTCCGCCGAACACGTGGTCGTTCCCTCTGACGCCGTCTTGCACATCGAGGCACCGATCGCTCCCGCCGCCACCGTGGACGAAGTCGTTGCCGATGATCCCGGTCACGATGTCGCTCCCGAGGCCGCCGAACGCTTCGTCGTTGCCGCGTCCGCCGTTGACGAGATCGAGATCGGGCCCGCCGCGCACGACGTCGGGGCCGGTCCCGCCGATCACCACGTCGTTCTGCGCGCCGCCGAGGACACGGTCGGCGCCGTTGTCGCCGAAGAGGTTGTCACGGCCGTTGCCGCCGACGATCAAGTCATCGCCGCCGCGTCCGTGGATCGTGTCTGCACCGCCGCGCCCGCAGATCACGTCGGGCCCCGGCGTCCCATGCAGGTCCTTGTCGGGGCCCGAGGTGCCGGTGATCGTGCAATGGACCCGCGCGGTGGTTCTCGCCCCGGCCGCAACCGGTGTTCCGACGATCGAGACGGCGGCGATGACCGCGATGACGATGCCCTTCATGTCGTGCTCCCCCCAACGGTGCGCTGCTCCCGTCGTTCAGTTGACGTAGCCCTCCACGGTTCCCTCGTCCCGCACGCTCGCGTCGTCCGGGTTCATGCCGGCCGCCCGGCGCGCACGCCGTTGGTGCAGCAGGTCCCAACATTGGTCGAGCTGGACGCCGAGGTCCTGCAGTCGTTCGCGATCTCGGTCGGACGCCTCGCCGCGTGACTCCTTCTGGAACAGGTCGTGCTCTTCGCTGGCGAGCTCGTTGATGCGATCGATCACCGTCTGGTCTTCCATGGCCACCTCCCGCGGGCCATCGTGCCACGCCTCGAGGAGAAGCGACGGGTTGACACCTCGCCGAGGATGCCCTAGTTTACCGGCGGGTTAGATAACCGAAAGGTTGAGAACGAACGATGTCGACCGATCTACTGGACCGGACGTTCGCGGCGCTCGCGGATCCCACCCGCCGGGCGATCGTCGCCCGGCTCGCCGACGGCGAGGCCGGTGTCACCGAGCTGGCGGCGCCCTTCGACATGAGCCTGCCCGCGGTCTCGAAGCACCTGAAGGTGCTCGAGCGCGCCGGTCTGATCACCCGCGGCCGCCGCGCCCAGTGGCGGCCGTGCCGTCTCGAGCCCGCCGCGTTGAAGGAAGCCTCCGATTGGCTCGAGGAGTACCGCCGTCTCTGGGAGGAGCGGCTCGACCGTCTCGACGAGTACCTGCGCGAGCTGCAGGGGAAGGAGCAGGAAGATGCGTGAGACCAAAGAGGTCACCCTCAGCCGGATCGTGGACGCGCCGGCGGACCTCGTCTTCAAGGCGTGGACCGATCCGGATCGAGTGCGACGCTGGTACGCGCCGGACGGCATGGACATCTCGTCCGCGAGCTCCGACCCGCGCACGGGCGGCGCGTTCGAGATCGTGATGCGAGCGCCCGACGGGACGGAGTTCCCCCAGCGCGGCACGTACACGGAGTTCGATCCGCCTCGTCGCCTCGTCATGGACTCGCAGGCGTTCGGGCCGGACGGCCAGGCGGCGCTCCAAGCGATGACGACCGTCGACATCGTCGATCTCGGTGGCAAGACCGAGATCACGGTGCACGAGCGAGCGGAAGCGCTCACGCCGGGTGCGGCGATGATGCTCGCCGGCATGGAGGTCGGTCTCACCCAGAGCCTCCGCCACCTCGACGACGTCCTGACGGGTGCGTTCGACCGGCAGATCTCGTTGACGCGTCTGATCGAGGCGCCGCGCGAGCTCGTGTTCGACGCATGGACGTCGAACGAGCATCTGGCGCAATGGTGGGGCCCGAACGGCTTCACCTTGACCACCGACCAGATCGACGTGCGGCCGGGAGGCCGCTGGCGATTCACGATGCACGGCCCCGACGGCGTCGACTACCCCAACGAGATCCTCTACGAGGAGGTCGTCCGCCCGGAGCTGATCACGTTCGAGCACGGTGCACCGGGCACCGACGAGACCTCGTTCCGCGGCGTGATCACGTTCGACGACTTCATGGGCAACACGGTGCTCACGATGAAGTCCGTGTTCCAGACGAAGGAGCACATGGACGACCTCGTCGAGCGCGTCGGCGCGATCGAGGGCGGCAATCAGACGCTCGACCGGCTGGTCGGCTACGTCACCGAGAAGCTGCAGCCCACGATCAAGGCGCGCCACGACACGTGAGGGAGGCGCCGGCATGGGAACGGTGATCGCCGACCTCAGCGTCTCGCTCGACGGCTTCATCGCGGGACCCGATGACGGGGCCGAGTATCCGCTCGGTCGCGGCGGTGAGGGACTCTTCGCCTGGATGAACGCCTCCGAGGCGAACCGGGTGCACCCGTACCTCGCGCCGCCCGATGCCAGCAAGGTCATCGTCGACGAGTGGATGACGAAGTCGGGCGCGCTGATCAGCGGGCGCCGCACGTTCGACATCGCTGGCGGCTGGAAGGACGGGCACCCCGTCGACGCGCCGATCTTCGTCGTCACGCACCAGCCGCCGACCGAAGGGGAGTGGAGCCCGCGTGTCACGTTCGTACCGGAAGGGGTCGAACGAGCCCTCGAGCTCGCGCAG
>JBKPRM010000196.1:0-11522 GCA_046734555.1 Actinomycetota bacterium
GCCTCGCCACGGCGAGGAGCGCCCCGCACTGACCGCACCGCCACCGACTCCCCCGGGCAGATCGCACCCAGCCACGTCGTCGCTCCGCCGAGGTGGTCGTCGGTCGCCACGATGCCCCACCGCGTCCCACGTCCACGATTGACGACCCGGACCTCGACCCGCGTGGGCGCCCCCTGCCTCGTCTCGGCGGGCGCCGATACGTGCACCTCGAGCCGGCGGAGCGACGCGAGGGGCAGCAGCGCGCCCGCGCCGGCCGCGCCGAGGAACAGGACCGCGAGCACGAGGAGCCACCCGGCCTGTGCGTTCGTGCCGATCAGGTAGAGCACACCGGCGCCGAGCGCCAGGACGGCGGCGCGACGGCGCAACCGCATGTTCAGCCGCCCCGAGCGGCGTGGAGCGGTACCGGCACCGTCGCCAGCAGGCTCTCCACACCCGCGCGCGCCGCCTCGTTGCCGCCATGCGTCATCACGAGCCGGTGGGCGAGCGCCGACACGGCGAGCGCCTTGACGTCGTCGGGCAAGACGTGGTCACGCTCGTGCGCGAGGGCGCGCGCCTGCGCGCATCGGACGAGGGCGACCGAAGAGCGTGGCGACGCGCCGAGCGCGACGCCCGCGAGATCCCGCGATCCCTCGACGAGATCGATCGCGTAGCGAACGATCGCGTCATCGACGAAGACCGCTCGAACGGCAGACCGCGCGCCGAGTACCTCTTCGCGGTCGAGCGCTTGCTCGAGCTCGCCGATCGGGTGTCGCTCCAGCTGGCGCCGCACCACGTCCGCAGCGCCGCTCGCGTCCGGATATCCGACACGAACGGACAGGGCGAACCGGTCGAGCTGACCCTCGGGCAAGGGGTACGTGCCGTGCTGCTCGATCGGGTTCTCGGTCGCGATCACGACGTAGGGCTCCGGCATCGGGTGCGTGATGCCGTCGACGGTCACCTGCCGCTCCTCCATCGGCTCGAGGAGCGCCGCCTGGGTGCGCGGCGGTGTCCGGTTGATCTCATCGACGAGCACGACGTTGGCGAACACCGGCCCGGGGATGAACCGGAAGGCTCCCTCGTGCTGGTCATAGACGCTGACGCCGGTCAGGTCGGACGGCAGGAGGTCTGGTGTCGCCTGCACCCGGGAGAACGCGCCGCCGAAGGAGATCGCCAGCGAACGAGCGAGCGTCGTCTTGCCCACCCCGGGCACGCCATCCAGCAACAGGTTCCCGTCGGCGAACAAGCACAGCGCCGCCAGTTCGACGGCGGCGTCGTTGCCGGCGATCACCCGGCGGACGTTGTCGACCAGCCGGCGGTACGCCACGGACGCCGCACGGGTCTCCGCGTGCGGCTCGATCACCGTTGAGGCTTCGACGCTTCCAGCGCAGCGCTTGAGCGGGCGGTCAGCCCGAGGGCTTGCGGGCGCGCAAGGAATACATCAAGGGCAGGTTCCCGCCGGCCGCGGCCGGCCATGTCCAATGCCCCTCGCGCTCCTCGAGGAAGGCCGCCGGCCAGTCGAGGACGCGCTTCTCATCCAGGAGCTCGATCCGGAGCCCGTTGTCCGCCAGCAGCGTGACGATCTCACCGAGCGAGTGGTTCCAGCCGTGCTCCACCTCAGCGTCGACATCGGCGGTCTCGTCCGCGTAGGAGCCCTGCACGGGGAAGGTCAACGTCTCGCCACCCCAGTAGTCGTACGCGAGCCGGACCTCGCCGGGGGGTTGCTCGTCGTCGAGCGCCCACAGCGCCGGATGCGCTTCGTGGATGTAGAAGATGCCGCCCGGTCGCACGAACCCGGCGATCGCCTCGGCCCACGGCTCCAGGTCGGGCAACCACCCGATCGCCCCGCGACCCGTGTACACCACATCGAACGTCTCGCCGGCCAGCGGGCCCGGCAGATCGTAGACGTCGGACACGACGAACCGGGAGCGCTCCGCGAGCCCCGTCTCCTGCGCGAGCTCTCGCGCGAACGCGATCGCCGGCTCGCTGAAGTCGACGCCGGTCACCTGCGCCGCGCCGAGCCGCGCCCACGACAGCGTGTCGAGGCCGAAGTGGCACTGCACGTGCAGCAACGTCTTGCGGGTGATGTCGCCGACCTCGGCACGCTCCCATGGCTCGATCCGGACATCGTCGGGATCGTCGCGGAACCGTTGTGCATCGTAGAACGAGCCGCTCGTGTGGATCGGCGTCCACGCGTCCCACAGCTTGCGGTTGTCCGCGATCTCCCGCGCGCGGTCGCTCATCGGCGGCGCGCGGCGAGCGCGCTGATCGCTTCCATCACCACACGGTGCGCGAGGATCGCGGTCACCTCCGCGTGGTCGTACGGGGGCGAGACCTCAACGACGTCCATCCCGACGAGTTCGACCTGACTCACGATCTGTCGGACGGCTCGCAGCAGCTCGCGGGCGAGCATCCCGCCCGCCTCGGGCGTGCCGGTCGCGGGGGCCATCCCCGGGTCGACGACGTCGATGTCGACCGACAGGTAGATGCAGTCGGGCCCATCGAGCGCCTCGACGAGGGCGTCGGCGAGCACCGCCTCGCTCCCCCGTTCCTCGATCTCGGTCATGGCGTGCCAGCGCATGCCCTGCTCGCGCATCCACTCGAACGTGTGCTTGTCGGGCCAGTAGCCGCGGAGCCCGATCTGTACGAAGTTCCTGCCCGCGACCCAGCCCTCCTCGAGCAACCGGCGCATCGGTTGCCCGTGGGCGTGCAGGTTCCCCCATTGATCCGCGCCGGTGTCCGCGTGCGCATCGAAATGGATCACCCCGACCTTGCGCGGCCACACGTGCCTGGCGACGCCAGCCGCGCTCGGGTACGTGATCGAGTGATCGCCGCCGAGCACGATCGGGATGGGACCGGCCGACGCGACCCGGTAGACCTTCTCGTGGATCACCCGCAGCGCGCGTTCGAAACGCGTCGGCACGACCGGCGCGTCGCCCGCGTCGACGACCCTGAGCTTCGCGTAGGGCTCGGTGAGCAACTGGATCGACCATGCGTCCGTTCCCCACGCGGTCGGGGCCATCCGGATCGCACGGGGGCCGAAGCGCGCTCCGGGGCGCGACGATGTGCCCTCGTCGAACGGTGCGCCGACGATCGCGACGTCGGCGTTCGCCTTGCGGAGCGCCTCGTCGGTCAGCGCCCACGGCGCCTTCTCGAAGGAGCCGTGCCAGTCCGAGTAGTACGGCAGGTCCTCGCTCGCGAATTCATCGAACTCCTCGGACGATCGCAGCTCGGAGTTCTCCAGCCGGAAATCGGGTGCATCCGCCACGGCGGCGAGTGTATGCGCTCGGCCGCACGCAGGTTGCGGTGATCCGGTCGGCGACGGACCGCGAAGCGGGGGTGGACGGGCGGGACCACGATCCGGAAGGAGGACCCCGCACCACACCCCCGTCGAGGCGGCCCAACGGCCGCACGCGTCCCGACAGCCCACGACCAAGGGAGGGAACCGTGGCACGGAACAGCAGCCTCACACGCCGCATCGCGGCGATGGGTGCTGCCGCTGCGGCCGCGGTCGGCGTGTTCGCCGGCCTCGGACCGACCCCCGGTGGCGCATCGAGCCACCGCGAGGCGCCGCTGATCTCGGCGGATCCGCAAGCGGACAACACCGATCTCTACGCGTTCGTCAGTCCGAACAAGCCGGACACCGTGACGATCGTCAGCAACTGGATCCCGTTCGAAGAGCCCGCCGGCGGGCCGAATTTCTACGCGTTCGGCACCGGCGTGCGATACGACGTGCGGATCGACAACGATGCCGACGCCAAGGCCGACATCGTGTACCGCTGGACGTTCAGGAACCACTGGCGCAATCAGGACACGTTCCTCTACAACACGGGTCCGGTCACGTCGCTTGACGACCAGGACCTGAACTTCTATCAGACCTACGACGTGCAACGGATCGCACGCGGTTCGACGAAGACGATCGTCGACGATGCCGTCGTCGTGCCGAGCCGCGCCGGCGACGCCTCGATGCCCGACTACGGTGCCCTGCGTCACGAGGGCATCACGACGGCCGGCTCGAGCAAGTACTTCGCGGGCCAAGCCGACGACCCGTTCTTCGCCGACCTCCGGGTGTTCGACCTCCTCTACGGCGGTGACCTGTCCGAGACGGGCGACGACACGCTCGCCGGCTTCAACGTGAACGCGTTGGCCCTGCAGGTGCCGAAGACGCGGTTGGCGGAGAACGGCAACGCCGACCACAACCCGATCGTCGGCATCTGGAGCACCGCGTCGCGGCGCGCGCCCGGCGGCGACTGGGTCGAGGTGTCTCGCCTCGGCATGCCGCTCGTGAACGAGGTCGTGATCCCCGCCGGCAAGAAGGACAAGTGGAACCGGTCGAAGCCATCGGACGATGGGCAGTTCCTGCCGTACGTGACCGACCCGGAGCTCGCCCGCTTGATCGAGGCGGTCTATGGGATCCCAGCGCCGGCGACGCCGCGCAACGACCTGGTGAGCGTGTTCCTCACGGGCGTCAAGGGGTTGAACAAGCCCGCGAACGTGACGAAGAGCGAGGAGTTGCGGCTCAACATGTCGATCGCGCCGTGTACCAGCGGTTGCTCGACGCTCGGGGTGATCGGCGGCGACAACGCCGGCTTCCCGAACGGGCGGCGCCTGTCCGACGACGTGTTGGACGTCGCGCTGCAGGTCGTCGAGGGCGTGCTGGTCGGCCAGGACACCGGTCTCGGTGACGGGGTGGATGCGAACGACGACAGCTTCCGCTCGTCGTTCCCGTACCTCGCGTTGCCGGAGTCGGGATCGGACCACGACCCGCACGAATGAGCATCAGGCGGGGGGCGGCACGCCGCCCCCCGCCAGCACCGAGGAGGGACCACCGGGATGACGTTGCCGAAGCGGGTCGCCGCAACGATGGTCGCGGCGATCGTGGTGGTCGGTGCTGCGGCGACGGGCGCGTTCCGGTCGCTCAGGTCGGACCCGCCCGCCACGCCGTCGGCCGTCGCGCTCGATGCACCGATCGCTGCCGCCGGCTCACTCGAACAGACGATCGCGAACCTCCAGGCGCACCTCGCCGCCCAGCCGAACGACGCGCATGCCCTCGCGACGCTCGGCCTCGCGTACTCCCAAGAGGCCATGCACGTCGGAGACCCCTCCTACTACCCCAAAGCCGAGGAGGCGCTGCAACGATCGCTCACGCTCGAGCCCACCGACAACGTCGACGCAGCCATCGGGATGGGGGTCGTCGCGAACGCTCGCCACGATTTCGCCGACGGCGTGCGGTGGGGCCGCGAGGCGGCCGCCCTCGAGCCCGACGCCGCGCACATCCTCGGGGTCATCGGCGATGGGCTGCTCGAGCTCGGCAGGTACCCCGCCGCCTTCTCGACGTTCGATCGGATGGTGCGGCTGCGCCCTGACATCGCTTCGTACGCGAGGCTGTCCTACGCCCGCGAACTGCAGGGCGACCTGCAAGGTGCGCTCGCGGCGATGACGCACGCCCTGCGGGCCGCCGGCACGCCTGAGGACGCGGCATGGGTGAGCTTCCAGATCGGCGAGCTCTTCTTCCGCACCGGTCGGCTGGCGCCGGCGGAGCACGCCTACCGGCGAAGCATCGCGCTGTCGCCCACCTACATCCCCCCGCACGCGGGTATGGCGAAGATCGCGTGGGCGCGCGGCGATCTCGACCGCGCGATCCGCGGCTACCGGTGGGTGGTCGCGCGCTATCCCCTCCCCGAGCACGTGATCGCGCTCGGCGATCTGTACACGGTCGCCGGCCACGAGGCACGAGCGGCGAACGAGTACGCCCTGGCGAGCGCGGAGGCTGATCTGTTCCGGGCCAATGGCGTCAACGTCGACGTCGAGCAGGCGGTCTTCCAGGCCGATCACGGAGATCCGGCGACAGCGCTCGCCGATGCGGGTGCGGGATGGTCGGCTCGCAAGAGCATCGGGGCGGCCGATGCGCTGGGCTGGGCCCTGTACCGGAACGGACGCTTCCGTGCGGCGCAGCACCACGCTCGGTACGCGCTACATCTCGGCACCCGCGACCCGCTCTACCTCTTCCACGCGGGCATGATCGCGATGCGGCTCGGCGACGAAGGAACGGCGCGCCGAGACCTAACGCACGCGCTCGAGATCAACCCGCACTTCTCGATCCTCGACGCACCGATCTCGGTGCGGACGCTCCGCAGGCTCAGCTGAGAGCCGCTACTTCGAGTCCTTCAGGATCTGACGTGCTGCGTTCGCTCCCGGCCCGCCGGTGATACCGCCGCCCGGGTGCGCGCCCGAGCCCGCGAGATACAGCCCGTCGAGCAGGAACCGGTACCGTGCCTCGCCGAGCAGCGGCCGCCACGCGAAGAACTGGTCGAGCGCCGGTTCAGCATGCTGGATGTGGCCGCCGGACACGCCGTACGTCGTTTCCATGTCCAGTGGCGTGATCACCTCTCGAGCCTCGACCAGCTCGCCGAAGCCGGGCGCGTACCGCTCCACGGTCTTCACCGCGATGTCGCCGACGCGGTCGCGCTCCGTCGACCAGTCGGCGTCCCGCAACGCGTACGGCGCCGCCTGGAACACGATGCTCATCACGTGCTTGCCCTCGGGCGCGAGCGACGGATCGGCGAGCGAGGGGATCGTCGCCTCGATCAGCGGGTCGTCACTCACGTGGCCGTATTTGACCGCGTCCATCGCCCGCTCGACATCGTCGATCGAGGGGCCGATGACGATGCGTCCTGCGAGTCGTTCCGCATCGCCCCCGTGGAACGCGGGGAGTCCCGAGAGCGCGAAGTTGACACGAGCGGTCGCACCGGGCTGGCGGATGTTCCCGGTACGCCAGACCATCGTGGGGCCGAGCGTCACCGGATCGCACAACGCGGCCGTGCGCTTCGGGTCGGTGGCGGACACGATCAGCGGCGCGTTCAGCTCCGTGCCGTCCGCCAACGTCACGCCGATCGCCCGCGTCTCGCGACTGCGGATCGCGACCACGTCGGTCCCGGTGCGGACCTGCACGCCGAGCGCTCGAGCAGCCTGGTGCAGGGCCTCGGCGAGGGCGCCCGTACCCCCGATCGCGAACACCGCCGTCCCCGCGGCGCCGCCGTCGGTGCCGGCGGAGTCGTTCAGGAACACCTGCGCCGTTCCGGTGGCCCACGCACCCATCGCCGTGTACAGGACGCCGCGCGTCGCGAGCGGGCCGCGGATCGCCTCGGCCTCGAAGACCTCCTGGACGAGATCGGCAACCGCCATCGGCAGCGAGCGGATCGCCTCGCGCCCGGTCTTCCCGCCGAGGTCGCGGAACGCCTTGCCGAGCTTGAGGCCCATGATCGCGTCGGCGAGCGACGGCGACTTCGGGTCGGGCGGGGTCGCGACGGCGACGTAAGCGAGGAAGCTCGCGATCGCACGCACCTTGCGATCGAAGTCGACATAGGCTTGCGCGTCGCGCTCGTCGCGCTCCCGCAGACCGTCGGCCGTCCGGCCGGCATCGGCCCAGAACGTCACCGCGGAGCCGTCGGGCATCGGCGCGTGCATCCGCGCGGCCGGTGACACGGTCCGGAATCCGAACCGGTCGAGGTTCAGATCCTTCACGACCGACGAGCGCAACCTGCCGACCGTATGGACGAGACCAGGGGCGACGAATCCGGGCGCCGGCTCGGTCGGGCGGAGGATCCCGCCGACCTCGTCGGCGCGCTCGAGCACCAGGACCTGTTTGCCGGCCTTCGCGAGGTACGAGGCGGCGACGAGGCCGTTGTGGCCGGCGCCGATCACGATGGCGTCGATGGTCTTCCGCGCCATCAGGCCGCCCTCCGGCCCTTCCGCTTCTCCTTGAGGTATTCGAGCGCCGCGATCCGGCCCGGTGCACCCATGATCCCGCCGCCGGGGTGCGTGGCCGAACCGCACATCCACAGGTTGGCGACCGGGGTGCGATAGCGCGACCAGCCGGGCACCGGCCGGTTGAAGAACAGCTGCTCGAGCGAGAGTTCGCCTTGGAAGATGTTGCCTTCGGTAAGCCCCGTGATGTCCTCGATGTCCTTCGGCGTCACGAACTGGTGACCGACGATGTGGTCGCGGATCTTCGGGAAGCGCTCCTCGAGCGTGTCGATCACGTTACGGCCGAACGCCTCGCGCGCCGCGTCGTCCCAGACCTTGCCGTCGGCGAGGTGATACGGCGCGTACTGCACGAAGCAGCTCATCACGTGCTTGCCGGGCGGGGCCATCGTCGGATCGACGAGCGTCGGGATGATCATGTCGATGTACGGACGCGCCGAGGGCCGGCCGTACTTGGCATCGTCGTAGGCGCGCTCGATGTAGTCGATCGACGGCGAGAACGAGATCGCGCCGCGGAGCCACTCCCCGGTACCGGGCTTGCACGCGAGCTCCGGCAACCCGTCGAGCGCGAGGTTCACCTTGCCGCTCGAGCCCCGGTACTTGTAGCGCATCACCTCGTCGCGGAATGCGGGGTCGAGCACGTCGGGTTCGAGCAGCTTGATGAACGTCCACCGCGAGTCGAGCGAGCTCATGACGACGCGCGCCTCGATCTCCTCGCCGGACTCGAGCACCACGCCGGTCGCGCGCGAGCCCTGCGTCTTGATCCGCGCGACGGGGGCCTCGGTCCGGATCTCGACGCCGGCCGCGAGCGCCGCCTCGGCGATCGCGTAGGCGATCGCGCCCGTGCCGCCCTTGGGCACGCCCCAGGCGCGGAACGCACCGTCGATCTCACCCATGTAGTGGTGCAGCAAGACGTAGGCCGTGCCGGGCGAGCGAGGGCCCTGGAACGTGCCGATGATGCCGCTCGCACTCATCGTCGCCTTGAGCGGAACGGTCTCGAACCATTGATCGAGGAAGTCGGCCGCCGACATCGTCATCAGTTGGATGAACGCGGTCTGCATGTGGCGCGGCAGGTCGCGGAACTGCTTCGCGAGCGGCGTGAGAGGGAGCCACTCCATCGGAGAGATCTTGCCGGGGTCCGGTGGCGGCACGGACAGGATCGGCTTGATGAACCGGCCCATCTCGGCCATCAGCGGCCCGTACTCCTCGTAGGCCTCCGCATCGTTCAGCGACCACCGCCGGAGCTCGCGCACCGTCTTGCCGTGATCGTTGACGCGCCACAGGTAGTCGTCCTCGAGGGGCGTGATGGTCCCGTCCAACGGCAAGATCTCGAGACCGTGCTTCGGGAGCTCCAGCTCCCGGATGATCTCGGGCCGAAGCAGCGACACGACATAGGAGAAAACGGAGAACCGGAACCCGGGCACGATCTCCTCGGTGAGGGTCGCGCCACCCAGCACGTGGCGGCGCTCGAGCACGAGCACCTGCAGACCGGCCTTCGCGAGGTACGACGCGTTGACGAGCCCGTTGTGCCCGCCCCCGATCACCACCGCGTCGTAGCGCTTCGCCATGCGTCCTCCTCGCAGATCGCGATCCGCGGCCGGCCCGCCGACCGGGTGACCAGGGGTCAGCCGGACGGGCTGGAGCGGCCGACCCGGCACCGAACGCCCATGCTAGCCAGGGCCAACGGGGCGAGCCAACGACCCCCTGACCTCAAGTCACCCCCGCCGAGCAGCACCCCGGCGCCCGCGGCTACGCTTCGGGCCCGAGCTGCGCACCCGAGCACCAGGAGACGTCGCCGTGACGGTCGGAACCGCCTTCTATCCCCGCGAGCAGGAGCTGAACGTCAAGCAGGTGTGGGGTGAGTGGTCGGGGTACTTCGCGGCGGCCGTCTACGCGGACTTCCACGACATCGAGTACAGCGCGATCCGCGAAGCGGCTGCGGTGATCGACACGAGCCCCCTCTACAAGTACGTCGTGCGCGGGCGCGACGCGGTTCGGTTGCTCGACCGGGTCATGACGCGCGACATCTCCAAGCTGCAGCTCGATCAGGTCGCGTACACGCCGTGGTGCGACGAGGCGGGCAAGGTCCTCGACGACGGCACGATCACCCGGATCGGCGACGCCGAGTATCGGATCACCTCGGCCGACCCGTGCTACCGGTGGTTCCTGCTGAACGCGACGGGTCTCGACGTCGAGGTCGACGACGTCTCGGAGTCGCTCGCGGGTCTGGCGCTGCAGGGCAAGCTGAGCCGCGAGGTTCTCGAAGCCGCGACGCGACAGGACTGGGCTGACGTTCGGTACTTCCGCCATCGCCGCACCGAGATCGGCGGCGTCGACGTGAGCGTCACGCGAACCGGTTACACCGGCGATCGAGGCTACGAACTGTGGATCCCTGCCGAGGCGGCGCTGGAGGTGTGGGACGCCGTGTTCGAAGCGGGCGAACCCTACGGCATCTTCCCGGCGGGCATCCGCGCACTCGACGCGGCACGCGTCGAGGCGGGGCTGATCCTGATCGAAGCGGAGTACACGAGCGCCCGCCACGCGATCAGCCCGGAGCAGTCGTACTCCCCCTTCGAGATCGGGCTCGGACGCCTCGTCGACTTCGGCAAGGCCACCGACTTCAACGGTCGCCGTGCGCTGCTCGAGGAACAACGCGCGGGTGGACCGGAGCGGCGCCTCGTCGGCCTCGAGCTCGATTGGGCGGGGATCGAGGGCATGTTCGCCAAGCACGGGCTCGCGCCGATGATCTCGCCGTTCGTCGACCGATCGCCGGTCCCCGTCTACAAGGACAACGCACAGGTCGGTCGCGCGACTTCGATCAGCTGGGGGACGACGATCAAGAAGATGGTTGGCTTCGGTTCGATCCACAAGAGCCTGGAGAAGCCCGGTCACCGCGTCTCGGTCGAGTACAGCGTCGAGGGTGAGCGCGGCAAGGTCGGCGCGTCGGTGGTCCCGTTGCCCTTCCTCGACCTGGCCCGCAAGCGCACCTAGCCGTCGCAGGAACGTCACCGCGCCGTTGGGGGAAACCCCAGCTCGTCTGCGACGATGACTCCATGGAACGGATGCGTCGGCTCTTCCCGCGTGCCGTGATCATCGTCACGCTGCTCGCGGGCGTCGCCGCGCTCGTCTGCACGCTGCTCGGCAGCCTGACGCTCGGACTCGCGGCCGGCGTCACCGTGGTCATCGTCGCAGCCGGGATGCTCGCGTGGGCGGCACGGCATCCGCGCACCGGCGCCGACCCGATCGACGCGTCGCGCCGCAGGTTCCTGTGGCTCGGCGTCGGCGGTCTCGGGCTCGTCGGCATCGGCGCGGCTCTCGGCCGGGTCGCGCAGCGCGCTGGGCGACCCGATCCGCTCGTGGTGCAGGACACCGCGGCGCACGATCTGGGGGCCGAGTACCTGGAGTTGATCCAGCGGGCGAGCCACCCCGGCCGCTCCGGGGACCTCCAGCTGGTCCTGTCGCCGTTCAACAGCGCGAACTACGCGTTCGAATCTCAGAGCCTCCACCCCCGCGACCCGCGCACGTCCCATGCGGCCGTCTGGATGTACCTGGAGCGGATCCCGCTCGTCGCGTACGGACCCGGTGTGATCCAGCCCGGCGACAGCGAGGAGCGCGTGTCGCTCGCCGACCTCGCGCCGACCACGGCGGGATTGCTCGGCTTCGACGGCTGGCCCGGCGACCGGGAGGGCACCCCCTTGCCCGGGTTGGGGACGACCGGTGTCACCCCGAAGGTTATCGTCACGTTCGTCTACGACGGCGGGGGCTGGAACGTCCTTCGACGG
>JBKPRM010000197.1:0-5487 GCA_046734555.1 Actinomycetota bacterium
AGCTGGAACACCGTGACCTGGCCGTAGTGATCCGGATCGGAGGATGCCGCCATCCAGGCGACCATGTTCGGGCGACCCGCCGGCACGAACGGCTCGACCAGCTGGAACTCCTCCGTCTCCTGCGTCGGGAGCTTCAGCAGTTGGTAGTACGGACGCATCGGCGGCGGCGCACCGGTCGCCGCAACCGCCGCCTGCGTCGGGTCGGGCGAGACCTGCCAGAAGTCGCTCCGGTAGTAGAACGACACCGGATCGGTCACGTGGTAGTTCGCGTACTGGTACGACTGGATCTGCAGCAGGTTCTCCGGGTACCGGAAGTGCAACTTCAGTGCGGCGGGCGCGTCGTCCTTCGACGTGAACAGCCCGGGGAAAGCCTTGTTCCACACCGAGATGATGGGTTCGCCCAGGTCGGCGTAGTACTTCACGTCGCCCGTGTAGGCATCGATCGTGACCTTCACCGAGTTCCTGATGTAGTTCACCTCGCCGCCGATCAACCCGTTCGTTGCCGCCGACTCGCTGACCGCCTGCGAGTAGGGGTACCCGTCCGTGGTGGTGTAGGCGTCGAGGATCCACATGGGGCTCCCCTCGACGATCGCCAGGTACGGGTCATTGTCGAACTGGAGGAACGGGACAGCCTTCGCAGCGCGCTCCCTGATGTTCCGGTAGATCATCAGACGGCTCTCGGGCGTCACCTGGTTCGACAGCAAGACGTTGATGTCGTGGAAGTTCCACGCGAACAGCGCGCGCCGGAAGATGTTGCCCATCGGGATGCCGCCACTGCCCTGGTACGGCTGCTGGCTCGTTGCCCCCTGGAAGTCGAGCTCGCCGCTCGTCCCGGCGATCACGAACGGCGCCTGCCCGCTCTCGCCGTAGTAGATCCGCGGCTGCGTCAGGTCGGGCTCGCCCGTCGGCGGGAGATCCTTCAGGGTGAGCACCGGCTGTCCTTCGGTCGTGGCCACGTTGACCTGCGCGGCGACGGCTCCGAAACCGTGCGTGTACACCAGATGCTGGTTCTGCCAGGTGCCGCCGGCCGCAGGGATACCGGTCTGGTCGATCTCCCGGGCAGACAACATGATCACGCGTGGGTCCTTGTTCTGCCCGATCGGATATCGATCGACGTCCACGTCCTGGAAGGCGTAATAGTCGCGCACGCGCTGGAACGACTCGAAGTTCGATTGCAGCTCCGACGGACGCCACAGGCGGATGTTCTTGATCGTGGTCGAGTTGTCGCTCACCTGCTGAGCGGTCAGCGGTGTCCCCGCTTCGCCTCGTTGTTCCAGATCGATGCCGTCGAGGCCGAACGCCGCCGTGGTCGCTCGCATGTTGTCGAGGATGTAGGGGTTCTCCAGCTGCTGTTCGTTCGGCTTGACCTTGAACTGCTGGACGAACGCGGGATACGCCGTGCCGAGCAGCACCGACACCAGCGCGAGGAGCGCCACCGCGACGATCGGCAGCGCCCACTGCTTCAGGCGGATGTTCGCGAAGAACAAGATCGCGCAGATCACCGCGACGATGGCGAGGAAGTTCAACGCCGGCAGCTGCGCCTTCACCTCGGTGTAGCTCGCCCCCTCCACCACACCGCGCCTGGACGTGAGCAGATCGAAACGGCCCAGCCAGTAGCCCCACGCCTTCACCAGCATGACGAGCCCGAGCAGCACCGACAGGTGCGCTCGCGCCGCGGGTGTGACCTTGTCGGCGAACGCCGGGGCCTGCGGCCGGATCGCGCCCCAGAGCACGTGGCCGACCGCGACCAGCAGCGTGACGCCGACCAACGAAGAGAACAGCCAACCCTGCAGGAACCGCAGCCAGGGCAACGAGAAGACGTAGAACGCCGGATCCCGGTTGAACAGCGGCTCGGCGCCCCCGAACATCACCCCGCTCGCGTTGCGCCAGAGCAGGAACTCCTGCCAGTTGCCGCTGACCGACAGCCCGACCAAGAACGCGAGCAGCGCCGAGCCGAGCGGCAGGATCCATCGCAGGTACGGCTCGGTGACATCGCGAACGCGCTCGAGCGGGTCGAGCGGGTTCGGGACGACCGTGACCTCGGGACGCAGGCGCCGCGCGATCACGAGGTTCACGTAGAGAAGCGCGAAGAACAGGAGCCCGAAGAAGACCCCCAGCATCACCTTGGTCCACAGCGTGTGCCAGAAGACGCTCTGCTGATGGATCTCCCCGTACCACAGGACCTCGACCACGAAGCCCGCAAGCAGCGTGAACAGGACCACAGCCAACAGCACGGCCCCGATCAGATAGCTCAGCCAGCGCCGCCGCCGCGGGGCGATCGAGATCGTCGACATCTGCGGGCAGCCTACTTCAGCCCGACGAACCGCCTGCCCCGAGGGCGTCCAGGGCGTCTCGCAGGGAGGAGACCGACACGACCTGCATGTTGCCGGTGTCGACGCCGTCCAGCTCGGCCATGTTGTCGGCGGGGGCGAGGAACAGCGACGCCCCGGCGCGTTCGGCGGCGATCACCTTGTCGCGGATGCCGCCGATCGGGTACACGGTGCCGCCCGGCGTGATCTCGCCGGTGCCCGCGATCGTGCGCCCCGCTGTGAGGTCGCCGGGCGTCAGCAACTCATACAAGCCGAGCGCCCACATCAGTCCCGCCGACGGCCCACCGATGTCGTCGCTCGAGATCGTGATGTCGAACGGGAAGGCGTCAAGCATCGAGATGCCGACGAGGGGTTCATCGTGCGGACCGCATGGCGCCCGTGTGAACGTCGCGTGCTCGACCGACCCGTCGACGTTCAGATCGAAGTGCAGCGGTTCGTTCACCGGGATCCGGTCGAACACCTTCGACGCGTGCGCCGCGTCGCGGATCGGCGTCCCGTCGATCGCGGTGACGACGTCCCCCGGGAACAGCTCACCGTCGGCCGGGCAGCCCGTGGCCGTGCTCTCGATCAACGCGCCCTCGCCGTGTTGTTTCGGGTACTCGTGCAAGGCGCGCAAGGCCGCCGCCGCCGCGTCGATCTTGCTCTGATCCATCTGCGAGATGCCGCGTTGCTTCGTCACGTCGACCGGCACGTCCGGGGGGTAGACGGTCGCAGCGGGCACGATCGCGAGGGTGTCGTCGAGCCAGGCGCGCAGGGCCGTCAGCCCCGTGAGCTGCTCGTAGCGGACGGTGGTGAGCTCGAGATGGCCCGTCGGCTCGTTCCGCGGCTCACCCTCGTAGACGATCCGCGAGAGCACGTCGCGCGCCGGTCCCGGCCCTTCCGAGTAGTACGGCAGCGGCCACCCGATCGCGGCGGCGGCCACGACGAACAGCACGATCCCGAGGGCGATGCGTGCCCACCGCCCCCGCTGCGACATGCCCCGATGCTACGGGCCCCTTGGTTGAACCGGCTGTCGCGTGAGCGGCGCAACCACGGGTAGGCTCGCAGCCGATGGCCTACGTCATCGTCTTCCTCGCGGCCGTCGCGGCGGGACTGGCCGTCGGCGGCATCACGCTTCGGAGCGGCCGGGTGGCTGCAACCGACCCGGAGGCGTGGACCGGCACGTACCGGGAGCGTCCCGCCACCGAGGGGGCGGCGACCACCCCGACGCCTGAAACGGCGACGTCGTCTCGTCGACTCCCACCCGACCCCAACGCCCAGACCCGCGCGATCGGTGCGGCCGGGCTCGCGGGCGCGGTGATCATCGGGGCCGGCGTGATCGCGTTCCTCGGCTACCTGCTCTGGACGATGTTGCGGGGGCTCGTCAGCTGACCTCCGGAGTGACGTCGCGGAGCTCCATCATCAGGTGGCTGCTCAGCATGCCGTCGTCGCGAAGCCGGCCCTCGAGGTTGTAACGACCCGCCCACTCCTCGAGGGCCGATCTCGTCGCGTCGTCGAGCGCAGCCGTCTGCTCGCCGTCGAAGGCACCGACCGCCGCCAGGCGACGCTGCACCTCACCGACGAGCTCGGGCGATGCCTCAAGTGGCTCGTCGTTGCGGACGAGCATCGTGTCGTCCCAGACGGTGAACAGCCGCGCGAGCTCTGTCGGCGCGTCGGGGTGATCGTCGACCCGCAGGTCGATGTACCGGTCGTTCCGTCCCTCGTAGCCGCCGCCGGCGCGCACGACCAGCAGCGCCGCCGACTGCTTGCCGCGCCGGTCCCCTCCCGCACCGTCGCCGGCGAGGAGCGCCGCGAGCAGCCGATCGCAGAGGTCCCCCTCTGTCTCGGCGAACGCCGACGCGAGCGCAGCGACCACCCCCTCACC
This sequence comes from Actinomycetota bacterium, assembly GCA_046734555.1. Taxonomy (GTDB): domain Bacteria; phylum Actinomycetota; class UBA4738; order UBA4738; family HRBIN12; genus AC-51. Next base: position 4,195 of record JBKPRM010000197.1, read on the forward strand.
GGCGAGGATGTTCCCCTGCGCGGCGAAGCCGTCCCCCGTGAGGCCACCGGCCCAGTCCATGCAGTTGGCGCCGGTGAACGACGCCGCGCCGCCGCTCGCATCGACGAAGCCGACCTGACGCTCCTCGCGATCGTCGTCGGGCTCGAGCACGGCATCCAGCGCCGCAGACGCCGGCATGCCGCCGCCCATCAGCCCGAGCCCGTCGGGACCGAAGTCCGTGTTGGCCCACGACTGCGTGGCGACCGCCCCGACGCCGGCGCGCGCCCACGGCACCACCGCGCCAACCGCGGGGAACTTCGACGCGACCGCAACACCGAGATCGCCCTTCTCGGCATCGAAGGCCACGATCGAGAAGGTCATCGCCCACCCACAGGCCGCTCGAGCTGGAACGACGTCCGGTAGCGCTCGAGATGCTCGAGCATGTGCCCAGCGCCACGGACGACCGTCTCTCGCGGGCGCTCTGCGACGTGCACCGGCACCTCACATTCCTGTGAGAGCAGCAGATCCAGGCCGGTCAGCAACGCGCCGCCCCCCATCAGGAACATGCCGGTCTCGAGCACATCATGCGTGAGCTCGGGCGGCGCCTCGGCGAGCGTCCGCCTGGCGGCTTCGACCATCCGGCCGATCGGATCGGACATCGCCTGTCGCACCTCCACCTCATCGAGCCGAACCTCGACGGTGTTGCCCGTCGACAGCTCGCGCCCGACGACGAGCGCGGCCTTGCCGCTCGCCATCGGGAACGCCGAACCGACGGCTCGCTTCACCTCGTCCGCAGCGCGTTCACCGATCGCGACGCCGTAACGCTGCCGGACGTGCTCTTGGATCGCGACGTCGAGGTCGAACCCGCCGACCATCTCGGTCTGGCCCGAGACGATGCCGCCCATCGACACGACCGCCATCTCCGAGCGCGCGCCGCCGATGTCGACGATCAGGCTGCCGACAGGCTCCTGGATCGGCAGGCCCGCGCCGATCGCGGCGGCGAGCGGTTCCTCGACGAGGGTCACCTGCTTGCCGCCGGCGAGGGACACGGCCTCCTCCAACGCGCGTCGCTCGACGGGCGGCGTGCCGGTCGCGACCGTGACGAGCACGCGGGGCTTGGGGAAGCGTCCCGGCGCGGAGCGCCGGATCACGATCTCGAGCAGACGCTGGGTGACGTCGAAATCGGTGATGGAGCCCTCGCGCAGCGGCCGCATGCCGGCGACCTCGCCAGAACCGCCGCCGATGATCCGCCACGCCTCCTCGCCGACCGCGACGACGTCGTTCGAAACGGCATGCAAGGCGACGACCGTCGGC
>JBKPRM010000198.1:0-4545 GCA_046734555.1 Actinomycetota bacterium
CGATGGAGATTAGTGTCTCGTGGGCTCGGAGATGTGTATAAGAGACAGGGCCTCCAGCGATGCCTCCGGGATCGCGTCCTACGAGATCACGCGCGACGGCACGCTGCTCGACAGCGTCGTGACGCCCGGCTATCTCGACACGGGCCTCGCGCCGGGCACGGCCTACAGCTACGAGGTGCGCGCGATCGATGGGGCCGGGATCGCCTCCGCGGCAGCGACCGCCTCGGCGACGACGCCGCCGGTGCCGACCTCGTTCACGTTCGCGGCGGCCGGCGATCACGGTGCCAACGCGAAGACGGCGTCGAGCCTCGCGGCCCTGGACGCGTCACCGGCCGAGTTCTACCTGGCGGTCGGCGACATGGACTACGACGAGACGCCGACCGACGCGGCGTGGTGCGACTACGTGCACCAACATCTGCCGACGAAAGGCGCGTCGTTCCCGTTCGAGCTCGTGACCGGCAACCACGAGGACGACTTCGGCGAGAACGGCCGGATCACGAACTTCACGGCGTGCCTGCCGGACCAACTGGGCTCGACGCCCGAGCCCGGCAGCCAGTACGGCGTCAACTACTCCTTCGACTACCCGGCTGCGGCGCCGCTCGCGCGCTTCATCATGATCTCGCCGAACCTCACGGTGGGCGGCACGCGCTATGACTTCAAGCCGGGAACGACGCACTACGCCTGGCTCGCCGACACGATCGACGACGCACACGCCGACGGGATCCCGTGGGTGATCGTCGGCTTTCACTTCCCGTGCCTGACCGCCGGCAACTACGCGTGCGGCGCGGGGCCCGCACTGACCAACCTGCTCGTGCAGAAGCACGTCGACCTGGTGTTGCACGGCCACGAGCACACCTACCAGCGCGGGAAGCAGCTGGCGCTCGATCCCGTCACCTGCCCGTCGATCGGCGCGATCGGCTACAACCCGGCGTGCGTCGTCGACGACGGGCTCGACGGTGTCTACCCGAAGGGCGCGGGAACGGTCGACGTGATCGCCGGCACGTTCGGCCGCCCGCTGTACAACGTCAGCCGGACCGATCCCGAGGGGCCGTACTTCACGAAGCTCGACGGCACGACCCACGGGTTCGTCCAGTACACGGTGACGGCCGATCAGCTGTCGGCGCGGTTCGTGCCGACCGACGCGGGGACGTTCGGCGACGCGTTCACGATCGCCTCGGGTGCGACGGCGGCCGCGGACACGATCGCCCCGAGCCAGCCGCAGAACCTGACGGCCGACACCTCGGTGCCGGGACGGATCACCCTGAACTGGGGGGCGAGCACCGACGACGTGGCCCTTGACTCCTACGCGGTGTTCCGCGACGGCACCTACGTCGCTACCACGACCGGCACGACCTTCACCGATCCGTCGGTGACGTCGGGGCAGGCGTACACGTACACGGTCGCGGCGTACGACTCCGCGTTCAACCCGTCGGCCCAGGCGACCCCGGTGACCGTGACCGCGAGCGCCGCCACGACGCTCACCTTCGCGCCCGACGCCGACGCCTCGATCTACTCGGCGAGCCCGACCACGAACTTCGGCACCTCGTCCAAGCTCGAGACCGACAACAGCCCCATCAAGCACTTCCTGGTCCGGTTCACCGTGACGGGGGTCGGCGCGCAGCAGGTCACGAGCGCGAAGCTCCGCCTCGCCTGCGTCGACCCGTCGCCACGCGGCGGCGACATCTCACTCGCCGCCCCGACGGCATGGGACGAGAAGACCGTCACGTGGAACAGCGCGCCCGCGGCCGGCGCGACGATCTCGTCGCTCGGCGCCGTCGTCGCGGGAAGCACCTACCAGTTCGACCTGTCCTCGGCGATCCACGGCGACGGGACGTACACGTTCCGCGTCACGACCCCCAACGCCGACGGCGCCGACTACACGTCGCGCGACGGGGTCATCGGCTCGCGGCCGCAGCTCGTGCTGACCGTGGCGCCGTAGCGCCTACGCCGCGTCGGTGATGGCCGCCGGCGCCTCCTCCGGACGGAGGGCGACCGCGAGCACGTCGCGGACGTCCTCCACCGGGTGAAAGGTGATCTGCTCGCGCACCTGCTCGGGCACGTCGTCCAGATCGCCCTCGTTGCGCTTGGGCAAGATGACCTCGGTCAGGCCCGCTCGGTGGGCGGCCAGCACCTTCTGCTTCAGCCCGCCGATCGGAAGGACCCGGCCCTGCAAGGTCACCTCGCCGGTCATGCCGACGCTCGCGCGAACCGGTGCGTCGGTCAACAGCGACACCAGCGCGGTGGTCATCGTGATCCCGGCGCTCGGACCGTCCTTCGGCACCGCGCCGGCCGGCACGTGCAGGTGGAAGCGTCCGCGTAGGCGCTCGGGTGCGATCCCGAGGTCCGCCGCGTGCGAGCGCACGTAGGACAGTGCGATCTGCGCCGACTCCTTCATCACGTCGCCGAGCTGGCCCGTCAGGGTGAACCCGTCGCCGGGCTCCCCGCCCTCCTCGCGCGTCGCCTCGATGAACAGCACGTCACCGCCGGCACCGGTCACAGCCAGTCCCGTCGCGACCCCGGGGACCGCGGTCCGCTCGGCGACCTCGAAGAAGAACCGAGGCCGGCCCAGGTACGTACGGACGTCCGTCTCGTCGACCGCGATCGGCGTCGGGGGCGCCTCGGCCGCGATCTTCGTCGCGACCTTGCGTAGCAGCTTGCCGAGCTCGCGCTCCAGGTTGCGGACGCCCGCCTCACGGGTGTAGTCACCGACGATCGCACGGAGCGCGTCGTCGGAGATCGTCACCTCGTCGGCACGCAGACCGTTGCGCTCGAGCTGTCGCGGCAACAGGTGCAGCCGCGCGATCGCGACCTTCTCCTCCTCGGTGTAGCCATCGATCCGGATGACCTCCATCCGGTCGAGCAGCGGCGCCGGGATCGTCTCGGAGATGTTCGCGGTCGCGATGAACAACACCTCGGACAGGTCGAGGTCGACGTCGAGGTAATGGTCGCGGAACGTGTGGTTCTGCGCGGGGTCGAGCACCTCCAGCAACGCGCTCGAGGGATCGCCGCGCCAGTCGGCGCCGACCTTGTCGATCTCGTCGAGCATCATCACCGGGTTCTTCGTGCCGGCGTCCTTCAACGCGCGGACGATCCGGCCCGGTAGCGCGCCGACGTAGGTGCGGCGGTGACCGCGCATCTCGGCCTCGTCGTGGATGCCGCCGAGCGACACACGCACGAACGAGCGTCCGAGCGCGCGGGCGACCGACTCACCGAGCGAGGTCTTGCCGACACCCGGGGGTCCGACGAGCGTCAAGATCGCGCCCGAGCCGCGGCCGCTCGCCTCCGCGAGCCCGCGCTCCTGACGCAACTTGCGCACGGCCAGGTACTCCAAGATCCGGTCTTTGACGTCCTCGAGTCCTTCGTGGTCCGCGTCGAGCACCGCGCGCCCCTCGCCGATGTCGAGGTTGTCGTCGGTGCGGACGTTCCACGGCACCTCGGTCAGCCAGTCGAGGTACGTGCGGATCCAGCCGTACTCCGGTGACTGGTCCGACGTGCGCTCGAGCCGACCGAGCTCTCGCTCCGCCTGCTCGCGCACGGCGTCGGGCATGCCCGCCTCGTCGATCTTCGTCCGCAGCTCCCCGACGACGTCATCGCCGTTGTCGTCGCCCAGCTCCTTGCGGATCGCGGCCATCTGCTCGCGCAAGATCACCTCGCGCTGGCGCTTCTCGAGGTTGTCCGCGACCTCGTCGCGGATGCGCTCCTTGACCTCGACCTCGGCGAGCGTGTCCTTCGCCCACTCCAGCGCCTTCTCCAGACGCTGCTCGACGTCGACGGTCTCGAGGATCTCGACCTTGCGCTCGAAGCTCAGGTCCGGGGAGTAGCCGGCCGTGTCGGCGATCTCACCGGGGTCCGAGATGCCACGCAGGAAGTCGGCGATCTGCGGCAGGCCCCGAGCCTCAACGATGTTCTCGACCGTGGCGCGGTACTCACGCGCCAGTTCCACCGCGCGCGTGCTCGCCTGGCCGTCGGTGACCGGCTCGATCTCGACCCAGGTCGCGGAGCCGGTGCCGGGCACGCCCAGACCGACGATCCCGCGGTGCAGCCCGCGGATCACGACCGCCTCGGCGCCGCCGCGCACACGGCCGACCTCCTCGACCTTGGCCACGGTCCCGACGCGCGCGTAGCGCCCCTGGATACGCGGGACGAGGATCAGCTCGCCCTGGGCTGCGGCCTCGACCGCGGCCGAGGCCTCAGGCGACTCGATCGTGAGGGTCACCACCATGCCGGGCAGCACCACGCCCGTCGTCAGAGGAAGCAGTGGAAGCGTTTCCGTGTGTAGTTCGGTCATGTTCGCCCTCGATCCTGGATGGCTTCGTCGTGTGTAACGGCTTCCAGGGCCCAAGCATTCCATGTAAGCGTGATTACGTCATTGCCACCCGTCGCTGCAGGGGTTCAGAAGGTCGCATCCCTCCATGCGAGGGTGCCGATGTTCGCGATGACGCCTCGGCCGCAGACGTTCCCTGGGATCGCCGCGAGGCGGTGGACGGGTCCACGCAAGGTGGGTGCGCGTTTGCCGCCGGTCCCGAGATGCGCCCGCTCACCGGT
>JBKPRM010000199.1:0-5833 GCA_046734555.1 Actinomycetota bacterium
TACACGAGCGCCTGGATGACGTTCGCGACGTTCGGGTTCAGGCCCGTCGCCAGCAGCAGCCCGAACATCGCGCCGCGGAACGTGACCTCGTCGATCAGCGCCGTCGAGACCGCGTTGATCAGCGCGCCGGGGTACGACCACGCGTCGGGCAGCCGGACCCGGTGGTAGCGGTAGAGCGCGACGCCCAGGGCACAGCCCGCGCCGACGATGCCGTAGAGGAAGCCGTAGACGAGCGTCTTCACCCGGTCCTCGCCGGCGCCGAGGAAGAACTCCTCGCGGGCCGCGGGATGGATGAACAGGATCCCGACGATCAGCACGAACCCGATGCCATACCAGGCGATCCTGCGCCGGAACGAGGGCGGCCGGCCGTCCTTCGACTCGTCGTACTCGGCCGCGCTGAAGTGCTCCGCCTCGAGGCGGAGCATCACCAGGAGGAGCGCGAGACCCGCCGCGACGAACCGCTGGAGGGTCGGGATCCAATCGTCCACCCGGTCAGCCCTCGTCCATCCGTAGCATGGCGAGGAAGGCCTCCTGCGGGATCTCGACCGACCCGACCCGCTTCATCCGCTGCTTTCCCTCTTTCTGCTTCTCGAGCAGCTTCCGTTTCCGGGTGATATCGCCACCGTAGCACTTGGCTAGCACGTTCTTTCGCATGGCTCTGACGGTTTCGCGAGCAATGACGTTGCTTCCAATCGACGCCTGGATCGGGATCTCGAACATCTGGCGCGGGATCAGCTGCTTGAGGCGCTCGGTCAGGTTGCGACCGACCGACTGGGCTTTGTCGCGGTGGACGATCATCGACAGCGCGTCGACCGGCTCGCCATTGACGAGGATGTCGACCTTGGCGAGGTTCGCCGCGCGGTAGCCCAGCTCCTCGTAGTCCATCGAGGCGTAGCCCTGGCTGCGGCTCTTCAGCTGGTCGAAGTAGTCGACGATCAGCTCCGCGAGCGGCATCTCGAAGTGGAGCACGACCCGGTTCGGGTCGAGGTATTCCATGTTCTGGAACGACCCGCGGCGGTTCGTCGAGAGCTCCATCAACGGACCGATGTAGTTCGACGGCGTGACGACGCTCAGCGTCACCCACGGCTCGCGGATCTCCTCGATCTCGCTGGGGTTGGGCAGGAGCGACGGGTTGTCGACCGCGACCTCGCCCTTGCCGTGCTGGAGCGTGACGCGGTACTCGACCGACGGCGCGCTCGCGATCAGGTCGAGGTCGAACTCGCGCTCGAGGCGCTCCTGGACGATCTCCATGTGGAGCAGGCCGAGGAAGCCGCAGCGGAACCCGAACCCGAGTGCGACCGAGCTCTCCGGCTCATACGTGAAGCTCGCGTCGTTGAGGTGGAGCTTCTCGAGCGCCTCGCGCAGGAGCGGGTAGTCCTCGCCGGACACCGGGTAGATGCCGGCGAAGACGAGGCTCTTCGCGGGCTGGTAGCCGGGGAGGGGTTCGTGGGCCGGATGCGCGGCGGTCGTGACCGTGTCGCCGACCTGGGCCTCGCGGACGTTCTTCAGCCCGGTCGCGATGTACCCGACCTCGCCGGCCTGGAGCTGCTTGACCGGCACGAGCTGGGGCCGGAAGACGCCCAGCTCGAGCGGCTCGGCCTCCGCGCCCGAGCCCATCAGCCGGATGTCGTCGTGGAGGTGGAGCGTGCCCTCGGCGAGGCGGACGTACGTCACGACGCCCTTGTACGCGTCGTAATGGCTGTCGAAGATCAGGGCCCGGAGGGGTCGGTTCGGGTCCCCCTTCGGCGCCGGGATGCGCTCGACGATCGCCTCGAGGATCTCGGGCACGCCGGTGCCGTCCTTGGCGCTCGCGAGAATCACCTCCTCGCGGGGGATCGCGAGGACGTTCTCGAGCTCCTCGATGATCGTGTCGGGGTCGGCCGAGGGCAGGTCGATCTTGTTGAGGACCGGGATCAGCGTCAGGCCCTCGCGCAGCGCGAGATGGACGTTGGCGAGTGTCTGGGCCTCGATTCCCTGGGTCGCGTCGACGACGAGGATCGCGCCTTCGCACGCCTGCAGGGAGTGGCTGACCTCGTAGGCGAAGTCGACGTGGCCGGGCGTGTCGATGAGGTTCAGGCCGTAGCGGTTGCCGTCGCGGGCGTCGTACTCGAGCCGAACGGCCCTGGCCTTGATCGTGATCCCCTTCTCGCGCTCGAGGTCCATCGAGTCGAGGACCTGGCTCATCATCTGGCGGCCTTCGACGGTGTGGGTCAGCTCGAGCAGCCGATCCGCCAGCGTCGACTTGCCGTGGTCGATGTGGGCAATGATCGAGAAGTTGCGGAGGCGTTCCTGGGGGATCGTCACGAGGCGGGAGTGTAGCCCGCGTGGTTTGTGCCAGGGTCACGATTGAACGCGACCGACCGGCGCGGCATCTTCTGCAACACGACGCAATCCAGCGAGGGGGTCACATGGCGACCGGCAAGGCCAGCATCCACATCGAGTGCCCACCTGAAGACGTCTTCGCGGTCGTCGGTGACCCGGCGAACAACCCGACCTGGCGGAAGAACGTCGTCCGGACGGAGTGGCTGGACACGGGGCCGATGCGGGTCGGGCGGCGCGGCAGACAGACGGCGCGGCTTCTGGGCCGCGAATGGACGGTCGAAGCCGAGGTGGTCGAGTGGAACCCGCCGCACTCGGCCGCGTGGCGGACGGTCCAGGGCCCGGTCACCGTTCGGTCGTGGTTCCGCGTCGAACCCGACGGGACCGGGACGCTCGTGTCCGGTGGTGCCGACGGCGCATTCAAGGGTCCGCTCGGGGGGCTCCTCACGCGCCTCGCCGTCCCCCGGATGACGAAACAAGCCGAGGTCGACCTGCAGACGCTCCGGGCACGACTGGAAGCGGCCGATCCTTGACCGAGTCGCGTAGACCACCTCCGGCTGGGACCGATGCCGTTTCGGCGGAAGCGCGGATCCTCGGATCGCTCATCGGGACGTGGCGAGGTCACGGTCAGGTCTGGCTACCGACCCGACCGGCGACCGACTACGACGAAGAGATCCGGTTCTCCCCGCGGAACCCGACGACGATCGAGTACTGGCAGCACGCGACCCACCCGGTCGACGGATCGCCGTCCCACGCCGAGGTCGGGTTCTGGCGCGTGACCGCCGACGGGACGCTGGAGGTATCGGTCGCGATCGGCGGCGCGGTTGAGGTCTCTGAGGGGACGCTCGCGGCCGATCGCATCGAGCTACGCTCGAGCGGCGTCGTCCGGGCCCGAACATCGCACCGATTCGCCGGCACGGCACGGCATTACCGGCTCGAGCCCGACCGCATCACCTACGACGTCGAGCTCGCGACCGTGGACCACTCGCTGAGCGGTCATCTCCGCGGGGAGCTGCGGCGGGTCGGCTGAGGCCGTCGAGACCCCAGCCGACGCCGCCGCCCGATCTCACGGGCAGGGGTTGGCAATCACCTCCGAGGCGTTGTTCAGCGCCGCGATGAAGCCGCCACCGAAGTCGGTCACCTCGAGCGGACCCCATGCATCTGTCATGCCGCCGAAGCCATTGAGCTGGCCCGGGATGTCGTTCGACAGGGCCCAGGCGCAGCCGCCGTTCGCCGAGATCAGGTGGAACCAGGGGTAGAACGCGGCGCCGTTGGGTGGAACCGCGCAGCCGGCGCCGGTGATCACGTTGCACGCCGCGTCGATCGCGGGGATGTCGGTCTCGAAGCGGACCTGGCTGATCTGGTTCGACCACGCGCCCTGCGCGTCGCGGCTCTCGGGTGACGTGAATGCCCACGGGCCGGGGTGGTTGGCGGTGCCGTCGGGCCAGTCGGGCAGGTAGCTGTTGCCGTCGAAGTCGAGGTCCGACCCGAGGCAGCCGCGGATGTACGGGCCGCTGTAGCAGGGCCGCTCCTCCGAATTGCCGTCGCCGTGCTGGTCGGGCGTCTCGAAGTGGCCGATCTCGTCGCTCATCGCGACGTTGTAGGTGTGGACGCTCCACATCGGCCACTGCTTCGACTGGCCGTTCGGATAGGGCGGTGCGGCCGTGTCGAACATCGGGTGGAACGTGTACGGCTCGCCCTTGCAGTTGAAGTTCTTGGGATCCCAGACGATGTGCCGCCAGCCGTTGCCGGCGCCGGCAGTCATCGTCCCGGTCTCGCCGGTCGTCTGGTCGGCGATCTCGACGAAGAAGCCGTCGGGCGTGTCGTGCATCGAGACCCGAACCCGGTCCTGCGGGCTCATCAGCAGCACGTCGGGCGTGGGCGTGAACGTCCGCGTGTTGGCATTGTCGGGGCCGGTCGGGCCGATCGGCTTGCCGCTCTTCGTGACGAACGCGAAGGCCTGCGGCTCGACGCACTTGTTGTTGAGGACGCTGAAGTCGAAGTTGCCCTGGAGGCTGGTCATCGTCAGCGCGACGCACCAGTGGGTCTGGTCGCACGAGATGTGCGGGGCGTAGCCGGGCGGATAGAACTGGAGCTCCATGAACGCGGTCCCGGCGTGGTCGGGGGTGGGCGTCATCGGGATGTTGTTCGTGTCGGAGTTCGGGACGCAGGTCCGGCGCGTCTCCGGGAAGCTCTCGGTGTCGCACATGACCATCCCGAACCACGGCGCGATATGGGTCTGGAAGTTCCAGACGGGGCCCGCGACGGTGCCGTTGGGCGGGGTCGCCGGATCGGTCGGCAGGGTCAGGTTGTAGCGGGCGCTGTTGCCGCTGCCTGGGGTCGTCGAGAAGAACTGGATCGCGGGCTCGTCGTGGCCGACGTAGTGGCCGTTGTCCTCGAACCGCGGCTCCTCGGGGCCTGAGCCGCGCGGGTCCGGACAGCGCCAGACGGGATGGTCCGGGTTCTTCGCCGCGCCGTAGCCGTTGCAATCGAGGAGGGCGGAGTTCTGGGCGGCGCCCTGGCTTCCTCCCGACGCTGCGTCTGCGATCGGCACCGCCGCGGCGGTGACGAGTGCGATCAAGGCCAACGCCGTGGCCAGCCGACGTCCGCGCATCTCCCATCCTCCTGGGCCAGCCGACGAAAGTCGTCCGAGACGAGGAATCTCGTCTTGTGGGAGGGCGATGTCAAGGGTTCCAACGTTGCTATTCGCGGGTTCGGTCGGCGGGGTCAGAGCGCCTGGAGCAGGGCCAGCGTCGCTACGCCGATCGCGATCGTGACGACGCCCGCGATCTGGAGCCGGTTGAGGCGCTCGCCGAACAGGAAGAACGCGGCGATCGCGGCGATCCCCGCGAACTGCGAGGCGAGCACCGCGGCAATGGGCGCGCTGTCGCGGGAGCCGAACGCATAGGTCGCCGTTCCCACGACCTCCGCGAGGCCCACGAAGATCACGACCGCGGCCGCCGGCCGGACGATGCGCAAACGACGCATCAGGACGAGCGGGATCGTGACGAGCACGACGCCGGCAACGCGCGCCGGCAGGACCGTCCAGGCGAGCGGCAGATCCTCCGCGACGCGGCTCGTGGCGAAGAGATTGATCCCGAACAGCACCGCCGCACCCAGCGCGATCGCCGCGGTGACCGGCGCGCTGACGGTCGGCCGCGTGTCGCCCTCTTCGGGGATCACCCCGCGCTCGTATGCGGCGAGGGCGACACCGGCTGCGATCACCGCGAGCAAGGCGAGGGTCGGCCCGGAAATCGCATCGCCGGCCATGACCGCCAGCGTCGCCCCGATCGCGCCCTCGGTCGAGACGATCGGCCCGACGACGCCAACCTTGCCGCGCTGGAGCGCGGTGTAGACGAGGAGCAGCCCGATCGAGTTCGCGAGGCCGGCGACGGTCAGGTAGATCAGCTGCTCCTGGGTCAGCTGGACCGGCGGGCTGGTGACGACGACCAGCGGGATCGAGACGACGAGCCCGACGAGCATCACCCAGCCCAGCGTCGACCACGACCCGATG
>JBKPRM010000200.1:0-9187 GCA_046734555.1 Actinomycetota bacterium
CCAGGGAACCTGCGTCACGGCCCCGGCGCCCTCGTCGGAGATACCAGCCCGGACGTCGGGCACCGCGTTGACCGTGCCGCCCTTGACCACGCCCCCGTGCAGACCGGGATCAGCGTCCGTCTGCCCGCCCTTGGTTCCCCCCGGGTCGCACTGCGGGCCGCCACCGCAGAACGTGGGCAGGTGCTCGGCAGGCTGCCACGTCGCGGCCGGATCGTTGAACCTCGGCGTCGGATCGAACGAGAGCCAGCCGTACCCCTGGAACGGCACCTCGACCCACGCGTGGTACTGCTTCGCCGAAACGCTCCAGGTGTGGTCGCCCGCCGGCGTTCCCTGCGTGAACCCGAGCGCGATCCGTGCAGGGATGTGCAACGACCGAAGCATCACGCCCATCAGGCTCGCGAACTGCTGACAGAACCCGCGCTTGTCGTGCAGGAACTGCACAAGCGCGTTGCTGCTGTCGCCGTAATCGACGTCGAGCGTGTATTGGAAGTCCCCGTCCCGCAGATGCGACACGATCGCCATCACCTTCTCGTACGCCGTCTCGGCGCCGAGCGTCCAGTCCTGTGCGGTCTGTGCGATCACCGGAGGGATGTTGTCGGGCAGCGCGAGCTCGGCGGTCCCCTCCGGGGCGAGCGGCGCGGTGCGAAGCGCGTGCGCGGTGACATGCGGCCGTGTGGATGTGACCGTGTACTGCTCACCCTCGTTCGGCCACCCCTCCATCTGCAGCGACGCAGATGCGGGGTGCCACCACACGTCGTGGTCGATCGCGATGTCGGTCGGCTCGGCCGCGCCGACGAGCCAGGCGAACCCGAGGTCGTGCTCGACCGTGAAGACCTGCGTCACGGTCCTGCCGTTCGTCGGGGGCGACTGCACGCTCGTTCCCTGCAGCTGCACGCCCTCGTCGTTGGTGGCCTCCCACGTGTTGCCGTCGAACGTGTCCAGCACGGTCATCCGCCAATACGACGTCTGGTTCGCTTGGACCTGGAAGACCTCCGGGTTGTCCTCGGGCGAGCTCGCCTTGCTGAGGATCGACCCCATCGATACGAGCGGGCTCACCCGGATGCGGTTGTCGCTGCCGAACCGGGAGATGTCGACGACGGCCGTTGTGCCGAAGCCGGGCACGAACGCCGGCGCGAACGCAGCAAGGGCAACCGCCGTGAAGCCGACGCGACGAGCGTTGCGCCCCGCGACCGGAGCGAGACGGTCGCGCGCCCCCGTCGGGGACCACACCGGACCCCATCCCCGGATCCGTCGGAGCGAGTCGGCGAACAGCACCGAGATCGCCGCGAGCAGGAACAGCACGCCGTAGATCGGGTGCTCGACCTCGTCCAGCACGCTGTCGGCGAACACGACGAGCGCGATCGGCGGCACGAGCGCGAGCAGGGGGCTCTGGGCCCGGAACGCCAGGGCGTAACACGAGAAGACCGCGGCCCAGATCGCGATGCTGCCGGCCATGATCAGCGCGGGGGTCGCAGGCGCGGGCGACACGTACTCTCGCGCCTGCGCGCCGACCTGTGTGGCGAGCGTCCCGAGGGTGCGCACCGTCTCCGCCGTCGGCAGGCCGTACCACGTGGTCTGCGGCGCGGCGAGCCAGCCGAGCGTGAGCGCGAGCGCGGCGGCGCTGAGGAGCGTCGCGAGGAGCATGCCCCGGCGTTCCGTCAACCAGGCGAGCACACCCGAGGCGATGCCGACGGCGAGCATGCGGTACGTCGCGGGATGGCCGACGAGGATCCGCCCGAAAGCGAAGCCGACCGCCACCGCGACGACGACGATCGCGACGAGCGCGCTCAGGCGCTGAAGGCGGGCCGCTGTGCTCGGGGGATGTGCCATCGCTCTCGCAACCTCATCGACGGGGACAGGATCAGGCAGTCCCACCCGGCGCGGAGCAGCGTGAGGTGCGCCTGGGACGCCCGGGACTGCAGCGCGGCGCGACGCTCGGGCGGCGCGCTCGCAGGATCCACCGGGTGGATCAAGATCGCCAGTTTCGGACCGAAGGCGCTGCCCGCTCGGATCAGGGCCGGTAGCTCCTGCGGTGCGAGCGGTGCGCCGACGAAGACCAAGGACGTGTCGGCGGAGCCCGCGATCCGCAGGGCCGTCGTCACCCGGGCGAGCGTGCGGCTGCGCCCGTGACTCAATCCGGTGAGCAGGTCGAGGAACGCGTCCTCGGCGACCGGTGCGATCGGCATCTCGTCCGCCCCGAGCCGCAGGCTGAAGCCGTTGCGTGCGAACAGGGCGCCGACGCTCGCGGCGCACGACACCGCGCGTTCGAACGCCGCGCTTCGCGCCGGGCCGAGCATCGCCTCGCGGCTGTCCAGGTAGATCAGCCCGCTGGCGCGCCGGGACGCCTCGTCCTGACGGATCATCAGCTCGCCGGTTCGCGCGACGGACGGCCAGTGGATCCGGCGCAGGTCGTCGCCCTCCTGGTAGCCGCGCATCGTGTAGTACTCCTCACCGCTTCGCAGCAGCTGCCGCGACCGGGCGCTGCCGATGTTCGTGATGCTCGCGGCGTCAGACGCCACGCGCAGATCCTCGATCTCGGGCGTGACGAGCAACTCATCGCGGCCGTCCAAGACGACACGGCGACGCGTGAGTCCGAAGGCGTCGGTACGGTCGACCGACAACGGGCCGATCGGGTATCGCCCGCGAGCTTGGGGCACGATCGTGTAGGTCACGTGCTGCGCGCCCCGGGGCCCGACGCCGGTGACGACGAGGCGAGCCGGTCGACCGAGCGCTGGTGGCAGGCGGTCTTCGAGGAGCAGGAACGAGGACGTGCCGGTCTCTCCGTAGGTCACGTCGAGGCGGACGGTGACCCGGGTCCCCGGTGTGACCCGGGGCTCCGACAGGTGCCGCGCGGCCGTCACCCGACGTGTGCCCCATCGTAGGAAGAGACCCGCGACGAAGGGCAACAGCACGAGACCGATGCCGATCGACTCCAGGCCGGGGGAGCCCAGGAACCGCGCCGCGAGCCACATCACCACGCCGGCCACCGCGACGCTGACGCCCCGCGGCGTGAGCATCACTCGCGCTCCGAGATGGGAACGTCGACCGTCGCCAAGACCTCCGCGATCACCGCCAACGTGTCGCGGCCGGTCATCGCCGCATCAGCCGTGACGATGATCCGGTGGCCGAGGACCGGCGAGGCGAGCGCCTTGACGTCGTCGGGGATCACGTAGTCGCGGCGCGCGGCGGCCGCGTAGGCTCGCGCGGCACGCAGCAGCATGATCGAAGCGCGGGGGCTCGCGCCGAGGTAGACGTCGGCGTGGTTGCGGGTCGCCTCGATCAGGTCGACGATGTAGCGGCGGATCGCCGGTGCGACGTGCACCTGACGGGCCTGTTCGATCAGTGCCGCGACGGCGAGCGCGTCGCAGACCGGGCCGATCTCCTCCAGCGGCTCGCCGCTGCTGTGCGTCGCGAGGATCTCCGCCTCGACGTCGCGTTCGGGGTATCCGACGGACAGCCGCATCATGAAGCGGTCGAGCTGCGCCTCCGGCAGGGGATAGGTGCCCTCGTGCTCCACCGGGTTCTGCGTCGCCACGACGATGAATGGCGTGCCGAGCGGGTGCGTCTCGGCGTCGATCGTGACCTGACGCTCCTCCATGCACTCGAGCAACGCCGACTGGGTCTTGGGGGATGCGCGGTTGATCTCATCGCCCAGCACGACGTTCGCGAAGACGGCGCCCGGCCGGAACTCGAAATCCCCCCGCTCCTGATTGAACACGTTCACGCCGGTGATGTCGGTGGGGAGCATGTCGGGGGTGAACTGGATCCGGCGGAACGAGCAGTCGATCGACCGGGCCATCGCCTTGGCGAGCATCGTCTTGCCGACCCCGGGGACGTCCTCGATCAGCAGGTGACCTTCGGCGACCAGCCCGACGAGGGCGAGGCGGATCTGTTCGTGCTTGCCGCGCAGGACGCGCTCGACGTTCTGCTCCAGGGCGTCGAACCGGTCGGCGAAGACGTGCCAGTCGCCCGCCTCTTGCCGAAGCTCCACGTGGTTGGCCTCCGTGCCGTCGCGATGGTTGCGCTCCATCGTACCCTCCGACGCTGCATCTGGTTCCCTCACGGCGTCGACGAGCCGTTGCCCGCGATACGCATGGCGTGACGCAACGGTTCGAGGAGCGCGTGGACCCGCGGGCTCCGCTCGAGCGATGATGTGGGGGCCGGTCCGGACGGCTGGACGCCCCGCGCGGCCCCTGTTCGCAACTCCAGGCATCCTGTTCGGACCGACCCCGCCGCAAAGGTTACACGCTTGTGATTCCACTCGCGAGCCGTAGACTTCCGACATGGGTAGGGCGCTCGTGCTCAACGCCACCGACGTGCCGCTCGCGGTCCTTTCTGCGAGGCGTGCAGTTGTACTCGTCTTGAAGGAGAAGGCAGACGTCGTCGTCAGCAACGGCGCGATCTTCCGCAGTGAGCACGTGCATCTGGACGCGCCCTCCGTCGTGCGGCTCCGACACTTCGTCCGCGTCCCGTACCGCCACCACGCACCGCTCACCCGCCGCGGCGTGTTCGCGCGCGACGGCTATTCCTGCCAGTACTGCGGCTCGACGGCAGAGAACCTCGACCACGTCGTGCCCCGATCGCGAGGCGGGCTGCACGCGTGGGAGAACGTCGTGGCGGCGTGTCGCCGATGCAACGCCAAGAAGATGGACCGGACCCCGCACGAGGCCGGCTTCACGCTCGCCCGCACCCCGTACGCACCCTCCGACGGCTTCCGCCTGACGCTCGGCCTGCTCGAGCCCGGGTGGGAGCCGTACCTCGGCTGACGCATCGGTTCCCGCCGCCGCATCGGCGGTCCGCGACGCCCTCCGCCTCTCCTTCGAACATCAGTTCGGCGGCAACGTGTCTTGACGCCGTGGAGTGCTGGTGGCATAAACGGGGACCCAAGTGGAGGAAAGGGGAGGACGCGTGGCCGAACTGCTCGGCGCGCACAGCTACCAGCTCGACCCGAAGGGACGGCTGTCCCTGCCGGCGAGGTTCCGTGAGGCCTTGGCCGACGGTGTCTGGGTGACGATCGGGCAGGACGGCTGCCTCTTCGCCTTCCCCAGGGTCGAATGGCAGCGCTACGCCGATCAGGTCGGCGCGTCCCCCCTTTCCGACGCGCAGGGTCGCGCGTACCAGCGGCTGTTCTTCGGATCCTCCGATGAGCTGCGGCTGGACGTGCAGGGGCGGCTGACGTTGCCAGGGCGGCTGCGTGATGCCGTCGGCATCGGCAAGGACGTGATCGTCCTCGGCGTTCGGGACCGGATGGAGATCTGGGATCGCGAGGCCTACGAGCGCTACGAGGCGACCTACGCCGGCGCGTACCAGGCCGGAACGCTGGAGCCCGGGCGATGAGCGAGATCGACGTGACGGAGGAGAGCGACATGGCGCAGCGGATCGGGACGTCGGGGCGGTTGGGAGCGGAGGTTCGGCAGAGCTTGTCGTTGATCGGCATGACGGCGCTCACGCTCATGGCGTCGATCGCCTTCGGGCTGTTCGTCGGGCACCTCGGGTGACGGAGGCACCGCACCGACCGGTCATGGTGGCGGAGGTGGTGGAGATGCTCGGTGACGCCGAGGTCGTGGTCGACATGACGCTCGGTGCCGGCGGCCATACGGCGGCGCTGCTGCACGCGGGCGTCGAGCGCGTGATCGGCGTCGACCGTGATCCCAACGCGATCGAGCGGGCGCGCGCGACGCTCGGTGACCTGGCGACACGCGTGCGGTTCGTCCGGGCTCGGTTCTCCGAGGTGGATGAGGAGGTCGTCGGCGAGTTGGCCGGCGGCGTGCTCTTCGACCTCGGCGTGTCCTCGATGCAGCTCGACGATGCGGCGCGCGGATTCTCGTTCCGGCTCGACGCACCGCTGGACATGCGGATGGCAGGTGCCGCCGAGGACGAGCCCAGCGCGCGCGATCTCGTGAACCGGCTCCCCGAAGGCGAGCTCGCCGACGTGTTGTACCGGTTCGGTGATGAGCGTCGCTCACGACGGATCGCGGCCGCGATCGTGCGGCACCGGCCGATCGAGACCACCGACGAGCTCGCGGGCGTCATCGTGAGCGCCGTGGGACGGCGTCCGGGGGGCCCCCACCCCGCGCGCCGCTCGTTCCAGGCGCTCCGGATCGCGGTCAACCGGGAACTCGAGGAGCTCACCGCGTCCCTGCCTCACGCGGCGGGGCTCCTCGGTCCCGGTGGCCGCGTCGTCGTGATCTCGTACCACTCCTTGGAGGACGGCGTCGTGAAGCGCGCGTTCCGTGACGAGCCGTCGCTGCAGGTGCTCACGCGCAAGCCCCTCACACCCTCCGAGGCCGAGCGCGCCGCGAACCCGCGCGCGCGAAGCGCCAAGCTCCGAGCCGCCGAGAAGCTCGAGGCTGCCGCGTGAGCACGGCGGCCCGGAAGCTCAACGCGGCACCCCCCGCCACCGACGTGCGCCCCTCGCGCACGGCCGCGGCGCGCCCGCCACGCCTCACCCCTCCCCAACCTCATCGGCGGGCGCGCCGCGGTTCCCCCTTCGCGTTCTGGGTGCTCGTCGCCGTGGTGGCAGCGGTCCTGATCATCGGGATCGCGTCCCTGTCGGCGCTGTTCGTGCAGTCGAGCTTCTCGGTGGACGATCTGCGTTCCTCGCTCGGGGCGCTCGAGCAACAACAGGAGGACCTGCGCGAGCAGGTCGCATCAGCGTCCTCACCGCATCGCGTGATGGCCTGGGCTCGTGAGCGGGGGATGGTCGCGCCGAGCGACGTCGTCATCCTGCCGCTCCCGCGCGAGACCGGAGCCCACGCGTGAGTCGACCGCCGGCGCGCCGCCTCGTCGCGTTGTTCGCGGGGATGGCGGTGGCGTTGGGTGGGATCGTCGTTCGTCTCGGCGTGTTGCAGGTCCGCGAGTCGCGCACGTACGCGGCGCTCGGCGTGGAACAGCGGCTCCGCACCGAGGACCTCGGTGCCCGGCGGGCCGAGATCCTCGATCGCAACGGGAGCCCGCTCGCGATCACGTTGGACGCCCGCGACGTGTACGCCAACCCGCGCCTCGTGACGGATGCTTCGTCGGAGGCGTCGACCCTGGCACGGCTCCTGTCGGTTCCGCGCCGCGACGTCTTCTCGAGCCTCACCGATACAGCGACCACCTTCGCCTACGTGGACCGTGGCGTGAGCCTCGATGTGGCGTCCGCCGTCGCGGACCTCGGTCTCCCCGGCATCGGGCTGCTGCCCTCGGAGAGGCGCTACTACCCGAGCGGCTCGCTCGCGGCACAGGTGGTCGGCGTCGTGAACGTCGACGGCACCGGGATCACCGGTCTCGAGCGACAGTACGACTCGTCACTCGCGGGAACGCCAGGGGTCCGAACGGTGGAGCTGTCCGCGATGGGCCAGGAGATCGCCGGCGGCATGCAGATCGACCGAGAGCCGCAGCCGGGACCGGACCTGCAGCTCACGATCGACCGGCAGATGCAGTTCCAGACGCAGCGCTACCTCCGTCAGGCCGTCGCGGCGAACCACGCACACGGCGGGACCGTGATCGTGATGGACCCGGCGACCGGCGACATCTACGCGATGGCGACCTATCCGACGTTCGACCCGAACGCCTTCGCCGGTGCGACCGAAGGGTCCCTCGTGAACCGCGCGGTGACCGACACGTGGGAGCCGGGATCGGTCAACAAGACGATCACCGCTGCGGCGGCCCTGCAGACCGGGGCCGTGCAGCCGACGGAGACGTTCCGCGTGCCCGCGACGCGGACGATCGAGGGGTACACGATCCACGACGCCGAGCCCCACGGGGTCGAGACCATGACGCTCGGCGACGTCATCGCGCACTCGAGCAACGTCGGCATCTCGATGGTCGCCGACCGGGTGGGGAGCGACCGTCTGGAACAGACGTTCCGGTCGTTCGGCTACGGCTCGCCGACGGGGGTCGGGTTCCCCGGGGAAGCGGCAGGCCTGATGCAGGCGGGTCCGTGGAGTGAACTCACCCGCGCGACCGTCTCGTTCGGCGCCGGCGTCGCCGTGTCCCCGTTGCAGATGGCGACGGTCTACTCGACGATCGCCAACGGCGGGACCTACGTCCAACCGAGGCTCGTGCGCGCCACGGTTGCGTCCGACGGGACGTCAACGCCGGCGCCCGCGGGTGCGCAGCGCCGCGTGCTCAGCCGGTCGACGACGCACACGCTCACGGAGATGCTCGCCTACGCCGTACAGGATGGCACGGGCTACAACGCGCAGATCGGTGGGTATCAGGTGGCCGGCAAGACCGGCACCGCCAAGAAGGTGGACGCGGCCGGCCACTACACCAACCGATACGTCGCTTCCTTCATCGGGTTCCTGCCGGCCTCACGCCCCCGGGTCGTGGTCGCCTCGATCATCGATGAGCCCGACACCATCTATGGAGGAGTGGCGGCGGCGCCGCTGTTCCAGCACGTGGCCCGCTACGCGATCCAGCGGCTTGGCATCGAGCCGAGCCCTCCCGTGGCGCTGCCGCCGCATCGGCTCGCCGCACCCTAGGGCGGCCTCGACGTGCGTGTAGGCTCGCCGCCGGTGGACGCGACCTTCCCCCTGGTGCGCCTCGCGGAGGTGGCTGCGGTCGCGGGAGGCGAGGTGCGCGGCCCGGCGGATACGCGGGTGCGCGACGCCGCGTACGACTCGCGCGAGGTGCCACCGGGGAGCCTGTTCTTCTGCCTGCGGGGCGAGACCGTCGACGGCCACGCGTTCGCGGGCGACGCGGTGCGTGGTGGCGCAGCGGCGCTCGTCGTGGAGCGCCCCGTCGACGTGCCGGCCCCGCAGGTGCTCGTCGGCTCGGTGCGCGAGGCGATCGGGCCGATGTCGGCGCTCGTGTTCGGGCACCCGGCCCGTGACCTCACCGTCGTGGGGATCACCGGTACCAACGGCAAGACGACGTGTACCTATCTGTGCGGATCGGTGTTCCGTGCGGCCGGCGCGACACCGGGGGTCATCGGCACGACGGGCCTTCGCATCGATGGAAGCCAGGAGCCGCTCGCGCGGACCACCCCGGAGGCCCCCGATCTGCATCGCGTGCTGTTCCAGATGCGCGCACGAGGGGTGCGCTCCGTCGCGATGGAGATCTCGTCGCACGCGCTTGCGCAACGCCGCACCGACGGCTTGCAGGTCGACGCGGCGTTGTTCACCAACCTGTCGCAGGATCACCTCGACTTCCACCCGTCGATGGAGGCCTACTTCCAAGCGAAGCGTCGTCTGTTCGCGCC
>JBKPRM010000201.1:0-3709 GCA_046734555.1 Actinomycetota bacterium
ACGCTGATCCGCGCCGAGGCGACCCTCGACAAGCTCGACCTCGAGGGCGATGAGGCGACCGGCGCGAAGATCGTTCGCAACGCCTTGTCGGAGCCCGCCCGTCGCATCGCCGACAACGCGGGCTACGAGGGCGCGGTCATCGTGTCCCAAACCCGTGTCGAGGATGAAGGCCGTGGTTTCAACGCCGCGACCGGCGACTGGGTCGACATGGTCAAGTCCGGCATCGTGGACCCGACCAAGGTCACCCGCTCCGCGCTGCAGAACGCGGCCTCGATCGCGGCCATCGTGCTGACGGCCGAGTCGGCAGTCGTCGAGAAGCCCGAGGAAGACGAGCCCGAGGCCGGCGGCCACGGGCACGCGCACTAGCCGGCGACGCGGTTCGAACCACCGAAGGGGCGGCCCGAAGGGCCGCCCCTTCTCGCGTGGAGGGGATCATCGATCGCTCCCACCTCCCTGAGGACGGCGGCACGTCGGGATACGGTGCCGACACGGAGGGAAAGGGGAACGATGAGATCCACGCGAGCGATCGCCTCGGTCATCGTCGGGTCGATCATGGTGTTCGGCATCAACGCGGCAGCTGCCGGACCGAACGGAGGCACGGAAACCGGCAAGCGCATCACCCAGGTCAAGACGAAGTACGGCGAGAACGTCGTCGGCACCTTCAGCGGGTGGACCAACGTGACCGCAACGTCGATGACCGTCCCCGCGGGGACGCACGCGGTCATCGATGTTCGGTTCGATGCCTACGGCTATTGCACGGGGAACCCTTCGACGTCGGGGTCGTGCCTGTTGCGGATCCAGGTCGGCGACAAGGTGGCCAAGCCCAAGACGGGCACCTGGATCGCCGAACAGGACACGAGCAACGGCAACAGCGAAGAGGGGCAGTGGATGATCGAACGTTCATCGCTCGTGCTGGGGCCGGGCACCTATCCGATCCATGTTCAGCACGCCGCGATCGGCGATCCGAGCACGTACTTCGGGATCTACGCCTGGCACCTCACCGCGGAGCGCATCGAGACCTGAGCTCGGAGCTTCTGCCGGCGCCGCCCATCCGGCGTAGCCGGCGCGAGTCCTACACTCCCGTTGTGCTGGAGGAACGGCTCCGCGGTTGGGACGGCGAGGAGCTCGTGTCGAGCTTCGACGAGGCCTCGGGGACGTGGATGTTCATCGGCGTCCACTCGACCGTGCTCGGCCCCGCGATGGGCGGCACCCGGATGAAGCCCTACCCGGCGCCGCACGACGCCGTCGCTGACGTCTTGCGGCTGTCTCAGGCGATGAGCATGAAGCAGGCGGCGGCCGGTCTGCCGTACGGCGGCGGGAAGGCCGTCCTCGCGGTTCCCGCCGTTCCACCTCCGGGATCGCGCGAGCGCGCGGCGGTGCTTCGTCGGTACGCGGATCTCATCGGGTCGCTGCAGGGGACCTACGTCACGGCGGCGGACATGAACACCGGCCCCGCGGACATGGACGCGATCTTCGCGCGAACCCCGCACGTCCTCGGGAGGTCGCCGGACAACGGCGGAGCGGGCGATCCGGGGGAGGGAACCGCGATCGGCGTCTTCCACGCCATCCGCGCCTCATGCCGGCATGCGTTCGGGACCGACGATCTCGCGGGCCGGTCCGTCGTCGTCCAAGGAGCAGGGTCTGTGGGTGCCCGATTGATCGGCGAACTGCTCGACGTTGGAGCGAAGGTGATGGCTGCCGACGTCGATGAGGCTCGCGTGACGGCAACGGGCGCCGAGCCCGTCGCGGCCGGCGCAGCCCTGTCGACGCGGTGCGACATCCTCGCCCCGTGTGCCACCGGATCGGTGCTGAGCGAAGCGACGATCCCCCGGCTCGACTGCCGCGTCGTCGCGGGCGCTGCGAACAATCAGCTCGCCACTCCCGAGGATGCCGCGCGCCTCGCGGCGCGCGGCATCCTCTACGCCCCCGACTACGTCGCGAACGCCGGCGGCGTGATCTGGCTGGCGGGGTACGAGACCCTGGGTTGGGACGACGCACACGTGCGGGCGCGTCTGGCGGGCATCGAGCAGACGCTCGACGATGTCTTCGCCGCGGCCGCGGCGGAGGACATCACGACGGCCGATGCGGCCGACCGGCTCGCGCGCGCCCGGATCGACGCCGGTCGTTCCGGCTGAACGCCGTTCAAGCCGTGGCTGACCGCGCCTACGGCTCGCGCGGGAGCATGCCGATGCTGTTCACGGTCCGGTCCAAGGAGCGTCCCGCCGAACATGTCCTCGACAACCCGCCTGTCTGCGATCCTTCGCGTTACGAGCGAGGCGGCGCTGGTGCTCGCTTCGGGCGTGCGTGGACCGGATGCGGTTCGGACCATCCTGCAACGCGTCGGTGAGGCGATCGGCGCGGAGCGAGCCTCGTTCACCGCGGTCGGCATCATCCCGTCGTCGATGGTGTGGGGAGCGGCTTCCGACCGCGAGCCGGTCGACGTCATCGTCACCGACGGTGCGCACGACCGAGGCATCCTGCATCTGTGGGCCGATCCCCTCGACGGCGCCGAACGCGAGGCTGCTGCGAGCCTCGGCGCGGTGCTCGTCGGCCTGTCGGGCCCGGTTGCACCGGACGGCTCTGACGTGGATCGATGGCTCCGTCGGCACCTCGACAGCATCCCCGTGGTGACGTACACGGAGTATCCCGACGAAGACCACACGTTCGGCTATGCAGAGGTCTACGTGAGTGCACAGATCGAGCGCATGCTCGGGTACACACCGCAGGAATGGGTCGAAGACGATGACATGGACCGCTGGCTCGACGCGATCCATCCGGACGATCGCGAGCGGTACGAGACGGAGATCGAGCGGTCGGCTCGCACCGGCGACGACTACCAGGTCGAGTACCGGATGCGTCACAAGATCACGAACGATTGGGTCTGGGTCCGCGACGTTGCACGATTGGTGCACGTAGATGGCGACGCGCACCCGTACTGGCACGGCGTGATGATCGACATCACCGAGCGCAAGCGTCTCGAGGAGCAGATCGCGTTCCTGGCGTATCACGACAGCCTGACGGGGCTTGCCAACCGCGAGCGGTTCGTCGAGGAGCTCGACCTCGGACTCGCCAGGGCCGAACGAACCGACGCGTCCGTCGCGGTCGCCTTCCTGGATCTCAATGGGTTCAAGGAGGTCAACGACACGTACGGCCATGACGTCGGCGACGGGCTCCTGCGGGCCGTCGCTGCCCGCTTGGACGACGCGACCCGCGCCACCGACCTCGTCGCCCGACTCGGCGGCGACGAGTTCCTCGTGCTCGTCGCGGACATCGAGCACCGCGTGCCGTCGGGCCCGCACCTCGTCGGACCCACCCGCGCTCGAGCGGTGGTGGGCGAGCTTGCCGAGCGGATCGACGCCGCACTCGCGACGCCGTTCATCATCGAGGGTCACCAGCTGACCACGGGAGCTGCGATCGGCGTCAGCATCTTCCCGGAGGATGCCGATGACGCGAGGACGTTGATGAAACACGCGGATATCGCGATGTACGCGGTCAAGCGGGCGGGCGGCCACGGATACGCGGCCGCCGGCGACGTGATCGGCCCCGAGGCCGCGTCAGGCTAGGCGATCGGGTGCTCCTGCGAGGCGTAGGAGAGGCCCACCAGCAACCAGACGGTGAGGCCCGCGCTGACCCCTGCGAATAGCCACCACAGCAGTGCCCCTGCTCCGTCCGGGAGTCCGATCGCCGCATGCAGCGCCGTGATGGTGGC
>JBKPRM010000202.1:0-4489 GCA_046734555.1 Actinomycetota bacterium
GTAGGGGGGTCGCGCGTTCGTCGGCCCCTGCGCCCCAGGGGACCATCCGAGGAGACGGTTCACGACCTCAGCCGTGAGGACGCCGCTCGTGCGTCCCTGGTCGATCGTCGTGCCGATATAGGTCGCGCGCTTGACGTGCTCGGCGTTCGAGAGGCCGCCGGCGACGGCGCGCGCAACGTCGGCGACCGTCTGGTCGCGCTGCGGCTCGACGTACTTGTCCGTGTCGTCACCGTCGTCGACGACCCACATCGGGAAGGCGGCGGGGACCTCTCCGGCCGCGCGACCGACCACCCGCAGCCATGCGGGACCGGTCCCGTCGTGGACGAAGCACTGCTTCGTATCGTCGTAGGTCAGGCCGATGCCGAGGTGGCGAGCAAGCTGGTTCGCGGGATTCCAACCGCCGCTGACGGCGAGGACGTCCGCTGGGAGGGTGGCGCGTTGGCCGTCAGCGGCGGACACCGTGACGCCG
Organism: Actinomycetota bacterium; assembly: GCA_046734555.1. GTDB lineage: Bacteria > Actinomycetota > UBA4738 > UBA4738 > HRBIN12 > AC-51. The sequence continues at coordinate 470 of JBKPRM010000202.1, forward strand.
GTGAGCGCAGGATCGCCGTCGGTCGCGACCACCCGGGCGTTCTGCCGCACCTCGATGCCCGCGGCACGGAGCCGTTCGGCCGCCTGGCCGGGCCTCGGCGCCGGATCCATGACGACGACGTCCGCCCCCGCAGCGGCGAGGACCGCAGCCGCGTCGTGACCGCCGTGGTTGGTCGAGAACACGACGATCCGTTCTCCGACGAGGACGCCGAACCGCTCGAGGTAGGCGCGGGCGGCGGTCGCGAGCATCACGCCCGGCCGGTCGTTGCCCGCGAACGCGAGCGGCCGCTCGTGCGCACCGGTGGCGAGGACCACCTCCGCCGCCCGGACGTGGTGCACCAGGTCGCCGCCGTCAGCCCGTTGGTAGCACACGACGTAGCCGTCGTCGTAGATGCCGGTCGCCGTCGTGCTCGCGAGCGTGGTGACGCCTGGCACCGGTTGCTCGGCCACCGGCTGCTCGTCGACGAGGAGCACACGGCCGCCCGCCATGGCCGCTGCTTCCCGGCCTGCGCGTCCACCGCCGATCACGAGCGTCTCGACGTGGCGATATGCGTGCTGGGCTGGTCGAGGGTCGCGCCCGTGGCGCGGGAGGACGCCGACGCCCGCACGGCTCGCCACCCGGAGGCCGTCGACGATGTCGACCGTCGTCGCCGGGCGGATGGGTTCGAACCACGGCGCGGACACCTCGACGAACGCGTTGGGTTCCTCCACGCCGGCCGAGAACACGCCGCGAGGACGGCCTTCGATCGGCGACACGAAACCCGCTCGCTCCCCATCGGCCAGGAGTGCGCTCGCCACGGTGTCGCCCGCGAACCCAACGAGCTCCCGCTCATCGAACACGAAGCCGATCGGTCGGGATCGATCGATCCAGGCGCCGCCTTCGTCGAGCCGTCGCGCGGTCACGCCGGCGGTTCCTCATCGATCCGATAGGTCGAGATCAGCCGGTGCGTCGCCGTGTCGCGGACCGCGTTGAACCAGCGTCTGCACCCGGCCGCGTGCATCCATCGCTCCGACCACGGTCCCTTCGGGTTGTCGCGCATGAAGAGGAACTCAGCCCACTCCGCGTCGGACAGCGACTCGGGATCTCGGGGGTAGGCAAGGTGGGCTTGTCCGCCGTAGCGGAACTCGATCTCGTCGCGCGGCCCGCACCAGGGACAGCGGATCAACAGCATCAGGCGCTCTCCCGCTCGTGGTCGAACGCCGCGACGAGACGCTTCGGCGCGGTCATCCGCCACGCCTCGGTGATCAGCTCCTGGACCTCACCGCGTTCCGCCTTCGCGACGACGACGCCGACCCATCCTTTGGATCCGACGTAGGACGGGAAGAAGAACGCGTCCGGATCCATCGCGATCAACGCTTGTTGCTCGTCGTGGGTCGACTTGACCCACAGGTGCCGTTCCTTCTCGTCGAACATCACGAAGATCTTGTTGCGCACGCGGAAGGTGGCCGTCCCCCACGTCTCCTGTTCCGCCGCCTCAGGCAGCGATAGCGCGAACGTACGAACCGTTGCGGCGCGCATCAACACGGCCCTCCGTTCGCGCGCATCGATGCGGCCCCTCCGTTCGGGCGCATCAGTGCGCGACCCCCGCGGCGCCGTGTTCGTCGATCAACGCTCCTGTCGAGAACCGGTCCAGCGCGTATGGCTTGGCCAGGTCGCTCTGTTCGCCTCGCGCGATCGTCTCCGCGAAGACCCAGCCGCTGCCCGGCGTGGCCTTGAACCCGCCGGTGCCCCATCCGCAGTTGAGGAACAGACCTGGGATCGGCGTGCGGTCGATGATCGGCGAGGCGTCGGGGCAGATGTCGACGATGCCGGCCCAGCTCCGCAGCAGCGCTGCATGCTTGAAGACCGGGAACAACTCGCAGGCCGCCGCCATCTGGTGCTCGATCACGTGGAACGATCCGCGTTGTCCGTACCCGTTGTATGCGTCGATACCGGCGCCCATCACGAGCTCACCCTTGTCGGCCTGCGAGACGTACACGTGCACGGCGTTCGACATCACGACACAATTGAGGACGGGCTCGTAGAGCGCGCTCACGAGCGCCTGCAGCGGATGCGACTGCACGGGGAGTTGGAGGCCGACCATCGAGGCGAGCACGCTGGTGTGGCCGGCGGCGACGAGCGCCACCTTGTTCGCGCGGATCGTGCCGCGCGTCGTCTCGACGCCGGTGACGCCCCCGCCGTCGCCGCGGACGAAACCGGTGACCTCCGCGTGCTCGACGATGTCGATGCCGAGATCGCTGGCTCGCGTGGCGAGCCCCCACGCGACGCGATCGTGCCGCGCGGTCCCACCGCGGCGCTGGAGCGCACCGCCGAGCACCGGGTAGCGCGCGCCGGGCGAGATGTCGATGATCGGGCAGAACTCCTGTACCTGCTTGGCATCGAGCATCTCGGCGTCGATCCCCTGCAGATGGTTGGCCTCGACGCGGCGGGTGGAGTTGCGGATCTCACCGATGTGGTGCAAGACGTTGAGCACGCCCTTCTGGTCGAACTGCAGGTCCCATCCGAGGTCCTCCTCGAGGCCTTCCCAGAGCTTCAGGGAGTGCTCGTAGATCGCCGCGGAGGCATCCCAGAGGTAGTTCGAGCGGATGACCGTGGTGTTGCGCGCGACGTTGCCGCCCGCGAGCCAACCCTTCTCGACGATGCAGACGTCGGTGATGCCGTGGTTCCGCGCGAGGTAGTAGGCGGTCGCGAGTCCGTGGCCGCCACCGCCGACGACCACCACCTCGTAGGCGTCTTTGGGTTCGGCGCTTCGCCAGTAGCGCTGCGGCTCGTCGGTCATCGTGTGAAGCCGCAGTGTGTCCGACGGCCACGGTTCCGGCAACGCGGCGGTGCGAGCAGCGCAACGCGCGGTTCGACCAGGTAACGGTTCCAGCACTACGATGCGTCGGCACGACCGAGGAGGGTTGCCGGGTGCGCGACGAGGCCGGGGGTTCGCTCCAGTCGGTGAACCGCGCGCTCACGGCCCTCGAGCTCGTGGCCGACGCGGGCGAGATCGGCGTGAGCGAGCTCGGGCGGCAGCTCGGCGTGCACAAGGCGACCGCGTCGCGCCTCGCCGCCGTGCTCGCGGAACGCGGTCTGCTCGAGCGCGATCCGTTGACCGAGCGCTACCGGATCGGGTTCGGCCTCGTGCGCCTCGCCGGCGCCGCGATGAGCGGCCTCGACCTGGTCCGGCTCGCGCGGCCGATCCTCGAGACCCTGGCCGAGCGGGCCCGCGAGGCGAGCAACCTCGGTGTGCGCAGCGGTGACGACGTCGTCTACGTGGATCAGATCTCGGGCTCCCGCTCGATCGTCACCGTCAGCTGGGTCGGTCGGCGCACCCCGCTGCACTGCACATCCAACGGCAAGGTGCTGCTCGCCTTCGCCGACGAGACCGACCGAGATCGGATCCTCGGGGAACCCTTCCCTCGTTTCACCGAGCACACGATCACCGATCCCGTCGCCCTGCGGCACGAGCTCGAGGCGGTTCGCAAGCGCGGCTACGCCCAGGCGCTCGAGGAGCTCGAGGAGGGGTTGAACGCCGTCGCCGCGCCCGTCCGGCAGGCCGACGGCCGTGTGATCGCGGCGCTCGGCGTCTCGGGACCCGCGTTCCGGATGCACGCGGTCGACGTGCCCCGGCTCGGGCTCCTGACCGCCGAGGCGGCGCAGGCTGTTTCCCGGCAATTGGGGTATCTCGATCGGGGCAGGGTGGCCGGGTGAAGGGGGTCCGATGAGCTGGGATCGATACGAACGGCCGGTCGACTCGCTGCTCGAAGCGATCGGCAACACGCCGCTGCTGCGGCTCGCCCGCGTCGCTCCCGACCTCGAGCTGTTCGGCAAGGTCGAGTGGTATGGCCCAACGGGCTCGGTCAAGGACCGGATCTACGCGCAGATGCTCGGCCGCGCCGAGGCCGAGGGACGCCTGCCCCCCGGCATGACGATCAGCGAATGCACGACCGGCAACGCGGGGATCGCCTGTTCGGCCGTCGCTGCGATCAAGGGATTCGACTGCGTGATCGTGATGCCCGAGGGGATGAGCCTCGA
>JBKPRM010000203.1:0-2564 GCA_046734555.1 Actinomycetota bacterium
GTCTACATCAGCCCGCAGACCGAGCCGATCCTCGGATACACGCCCGAGGAGTGGTACGCCGACCCGGATCTCTGGCAGCGGATCGTGCACCCCGGCGACCGCGATCTCGCGACGCCGTCGGGCACCGACGCGACATCGTCCACGTACCGGATGATCGCGAAGGACGGCCGTGAGGTGTGGATCCACGACCAGTCGCGTCCCGTGTACGACGACGCGGGCACGCTCGTCTACTGGCAGGGGCTGCTGTTGGACGTGACCGACCAGCGGCGAACGCAAGAGCTGCAGCGAGCACTCGACCTCGAGCGGCTCGAGGCGGAGCGGCTACGCGCCGAGGACGAGATGAAGACCACGTTCCTGCACGCGGTGTCGCATGACCTCCGAACGCCGCTCGCGGCGATCCTCGGCTTGTCCGTCACGCTCGAGCGGGAGGACATCACGCTCGAACCGGCGGAGGCGCGTGACCTCGCGCACCGCATCTCACAGAACGCGCGCCGTCTCGACCGGATGGCCGGCGACTTCCTCGACTTCGAACGACTCTCACGCGGCGTCGCCGAGCCCAACTTCATGCGCGTCGATATCGGGGCGCTGATCCGCGAGACCGTCGCGGGATCCGAGCTCGTCGCCGAGCAACAGCTCACCGTGGAGGTCGCGCCGATCGCGATCCGGGCGGACCCCGCGATGCTGGAGCGGATCGTCGAGAACCTGCTCACGAACACGGCGAAACACACGCCGGCCACCTCGCGGATCTCCGTGACGCTGACCGAGCGCGAACACGGCGTGGAGCTCGTCGTGGAGGACGACGGCCCCGGCGTCCCCGACGAGGACAAGGAACGGATCTTCGAGCCGTTCCGCCAGGGTGCGGCGGCCGCCACCGCCGGCTCCGGCGTCGGGCTCGCCCTGGTGGCCCGATTCGCGGAGCTGCACGGTGGGCGAGCGTGGGTGGAGGATCGTCCCGGCGGCGGCGCGTCTTTCCACGTGATGCTCGCGAACGATCCGGGCGAGCGACGGATCGACCTCACGGAGCTCGAGGATCAGCCGACGGAGACCGGCTCCTCGGCCGACAACCACGCGTAGGCCTCCTCTTCCTGCGCGAAGTGCAGCCGCAGGATCGCGTGCAGGCCGTAGAGCACACGGCGCAGGTCGACGAGATCGTCGCGGTCGGGACCGCCCGGCGGCATGTCCTCGAGCAGCTGACGGTAGACGCGGATCAGGTGGGAGATCTCGACGTGGGCGCGCTGCATGCTCGACATCGGATCCTCGCCGCCCATCAGCTTCGCAACGACCGGGTAGACGGCGGCCTCCTCCTCTTCCTCGTGCTGGGGCAGGCGGTCACACAGGAACACCCGCACCGCCTCGAGCTCGGCACGAAGCTCGGCGGGTTCCATCGATTCCAGGCGGTCGGCGACCGTGCGGATCCGTTGCACCTCGGGCGCGAACTCCACGTGCTCCTTGCGGAACCGTTCGGCGACGTCGGTGCCGGGGCCCCCGGTGGACGTCTTCGACCCGGAGCCGAGCGCCCGCAGCGCGTTCAGGATCGACGCCACATCGATCGCCTCCTGGAACAGGGCGCCGATCGCCGGCGTGAAGAAGCCGAGCGCGCCGAGACCCATCAGCCCGAACGCGAGACCCATCCCGAGGAGCACGCTTTGGACCGCGATCCTCCGCGAGCGCTGGGCGATCGTCATCGCATCGACCAGACGGTCGAGCCGGTCCACCGTGAGGACGACGTCGGCGGCCTCCGAGGATGCGGTCGCGCCGCGCGCCCCCATCGCCACGCCGACGTCGGCCGCGGCGAGCGCGGGCGCGTCGTTCAGCCCGTCGCCGACCATCATCACGACGCCCTCCTCGCGCTCGCTCGTGACGGCCTCGACCTTCTCCTCGGGCGCGCGCTCCGACAGGATCCGGTCGACGCCGAGCGCGGCGCCGACCGACTCGGCGACGTCCGGGTGGTCGCCGGTGACCATCACGACCCGCTCGATGCCCGAGCGGCGGAGGCTCCGGATCACGCGCGGGGTGTCGGGGCGGATCGGGTCGTCGGCGATCAACGCGCCGGCGACCTCGCCGTCGATCCCCACGAACACGCAGGACGAGCCGTCGAGCATCGACCGCCGGCGGACGTCGCGGGCGCGGGACGGCAACGGGCGGCCGTCCGCGACGAAGCTGCTCTTGCCCAGCCGGATCGCGTGGCCCTCTACCACGCCCGCGATGCCGGCGCCGTACGTCTCGGCGACGTCCTCGGGGAACACCAGCTCGACGTGCTGTTCGCGGGCGGCGCGCACGATCGCGGCGGCGAGCACGTGCGGCGACACCTGATCGAGCGACGCGGCGAAGCGCAGCAGTTCGTCCGGCTCGACGTCGCCGAACGTCTCGACGTCGGCGAGCCGGGGCACGCCTGACGTGAGGGTTCCGGTCTTGTCGAACAGCAGCACCGTCGAGCGGGCGACGGTCTCGAGCGCGCCGCCCCCCTTCACGATGATCCCGCGCTTGGCGGCCCGCGAGATGCCGGCGACGATCGCGATCGGCACGGCAAGGATCAGCGGGCAGGGCGTCGCCACGACCAACAC
>JBKPRM010000204.1:0-4206 GCA_046734555.1 Actinomycetota bacterium
GCGGGGAGCCCTTCACTCCAGAAGCAGGGCCGTTCCCACTTGGGGTCGAGTTCGAGATCCAGCTGCACGCCGTGGAGACCACCAACCTCCACGGGGACCGGCTCGCTCACCGTGAGTCCCGGCGCATCGACGAGCCAAGCCACGAGGTCGTCCACGGACCGACCAAGGTTGGGATCCTCGGTGTCTTCGCAGTCGCGTGTCGCGATCGCCGGATGCACGAGGAAGTTGATCGAGTCGGAGCTATACAAGCCTTCAGTCGGGTTCTCGGACGCGATCAACCGGAAGTTGTAGTACGAGTGCGAGAGCCATCCGTCCGACGGGATCTCGAACTCGAGCGTGAGGCCGTTGAACGTGGCGCGATACCGCCCCGGATCAAGAGGTTCGTCGCACTGCGTCTCCCGACAGCCCGCGAAAGAAAGGGTGTGCACGCCGGTCGGAGTCGCGGTTGTCCCGGATGGGTCGGAGGCCCCGTCGGTGGACCTGCAGGCGGCCGTCCCGAACATCATCAACGCCAGCACCGCGCGGATCGTTGCTCTCATGAGCGTCCTCCCACGTGATGGATCCGCGAAGAGACCAGATCGTTGCTCGATCTGCTGGATCTCAGCGAGATGGGACAACGCCATGGGCCCGCCTGGTAGACGAGCCCATGGCTGTTGGGAAGACCTCGCGGGCACGTTGGAAACCCACGAACCCCCTGGAGAGGAGAGGGGGAGTCTCCCCGCACGGAGCATCGAACATCGGGAGTTGCGACACAGTCCGTCGTTCAGGCTCCCCCGACGGAGGGACCCCACCTCGTCGGCTGCTATGCCCAGGATCAGAGCTCGATCTCGGGCGCAACCTCCTGGAGGCCCTCGATCGAGACCGCGATGAACTCGTCCAATGGCAGTCCGATGTTCGCTTCCACGTCGGTGACCTCGTCGCGGTTCACACCCGGTGCGAACGAGCGCTCCTTGAGCTTCTTCTTCACGCTCGAGACCTTCATGCCGGCAGAACGCTCGGGTCGAACGAGCGCGGCCGCCACCAGGAGACCGGCGACCGCGTCGGCGTTCACGACCGACTTCGACATCAGGTCCGTGCGGTACTCCACGTACGCGTGAGCCAGCACGCCGTTCACGATGCGCTCGTCGACGTTCGCTTCGCGGAGCCACTCGGCCGCGAGCCGCGCGTGCTGCGCCCCGTCGTCTCCCGTGTGGTCCTGGTCGAGATCGTGGAACAGTCCGGTCAGACCCCACAGCTCCGGGTCCTCATCGAACCGGCGCGCGAGCGCTCGCATCACACCCTCGACCGAGATCAGATGGCGGTAGGTCGTCTCCTTGCGGCACCGTTCGTGCGCGAACGCGTGCGCCGTCTCGCGATCCATCAGGCGATATTACGCAGGCTTGAACGTCCGCATGTGTTCGTAGTTCGCGTCGAGGTCGATGAAGTCGTCGCTCGGCAGCGGAAGCATCAACAGGCTTGTCGTCATCGCCCAGTCGAACGACCTAGGGCTGCCGAGCTTGTCGCCCGGAACCACGAACAGGCCGTTCGCTTCCTTGGAGAGGAACGGCACGCGGGGCGTCTTGGCTTCCCCGCCGGTCGCCAGCCGTCGCCGATCGATCAGCGTTCCCGTCCACGAACCGCCGTCGGAGACGGCGGTGAGGATGAAGTCGCACGGTACGGGCTCGAGGCTCGCGAACGGGTACCCGCCAGGGTCCGCGGGGTCGGTGTCGAGGCAGAAGGAGTACTGGACCGCGTCGTGATCCAGGGGTACCGCGAACGAGGCGGGGATCGGCTCGGCAACCTCGAACTTGAAGAGATAGGTATCCGCCTTCGCATCCCCGGGCGCTATGCCGACCCCATAGGCGACGGCGTCCAAGAACGGCACCGTCTGGGGTATCGGGTCTCCGAGCGGGTCGTCGAACATCTCCGTCGTCGAGGCCGACGACCAGATCGCCTCATCACCTTCGCTGGCCGACGCGACCGAAGGCGACGTCGAGGGGCTACCCGCACCGGTTTCGGTCGACCCCTCACAGGCAGCGGCCGATGCCACCATGAGCATGAGCACGACCCCCCGACTCAACGCCCCGTCACCTCTCAACCACCGAGGTAGCGCGCGACGATGAGTCGATCGGCCTCCCGACGGTCGGTTGAGCACAGATGTGACGAGAGCCTTCGAGCGGGGACGCGTGTGAGCCTCCAGTTCTGAGGAGGATCCGGTCAGACCGACCGTAGACCTGGTTTCTCTTCGAGGCAAACGCGATCACGAGACAGCTTCGGGGCGCCGACGCGCTCGAGGCGTGGATCCATCGCGGAACGCTTACGACGTTGCGGCGTCGAGCTCCTGGAGGAGTCGATACGCGGCACGCTCGACGTCTTTATGCCGCCACTCGGCCGCGCGGTAGAGACAGGCGATCAGGCCGCTTCGGTGCAGCCGGCGGAGGTCGCCGTACGCGAACGCGTATCGCGCTTTCGTCTCCTGGCCGACACCCTCGGTCAACCCCAGGAACCAGCCGGCGTACTCCTGCCACGAGTGCTCCTTCAGGTACGCCGTCTCGTCGGCAGCCTGCGGCTGGACGTCGCCCCACTCGCTGTTCAGCACGTACTGCTTGGCCTTGATGAGCTTCCGAGCGTGCGCCACTCCGCGTCTGTTCGCCGTGTATGAGGCCATGACCTCTGCATACCCCGGGTTCAGTCCGTGGAAGCATCGGGAGTGCCGGGGCGACCGGCTTCCGCCAGGAACCGTTCGGCGTCGCCGCGATCGACGATGCCGAGGAGCTCTCCCTTCGGCGTCGTGACGAGGATCGTCGCGACGCCCCTCTTCCGCATCCGCTCGACGAGCCCGCCGAGCTCCTCGCGCCGTTGGACCGTGGCCGGGCCGAGCTGCATGAAGTCCCGGACGCGCGCGTCGTCTTCCGGTGGCAGATCCTTGGATCGAACCCGTCCGAGCACGATGCCATGCTCGTTCACCACGACACAGAAGCCCTCCGAACCGACCATCGAGCGGATGTCTCCCGACGACGCATCGGGCGGGCACGTAGCCGGGGCCGGCGTGAGGACCTGACCCGCGACGTAGCGGAACGGGCCGGTTCCCTCCATCGGGAGGCCCTGCTCACGCCACTCCGACTTGCCCCCGACGAGGTCGAACACGCGGGTGAACCCGAGCGCTTCGAGCCGCCACGCGGCCCGTGGGCTCAGGTCTCAGAGATCGTCGTCGCAGTACACGATGACCGGACGATCGCGGTCGGTCCCCCGGACGGCCTCTACCGATAACTCCTTGAGCGGGATGTTGTCGGCACCGGCGATGTGCTCCTCCGTGTACTCCTCGCGGGGAAGCACCTCGAGGAGGAGCGCATCGTCTTCACGGAGCAGCCGCTGGGCTTCCTCGACGCTGATGTCGGTGGGCATCCCCGTGATGTTCCCACCCGAACCCGGTCCAACGATGCCCGCGATCCAGCGTGGTCGGCGATCGGCGCCGGCGACGTCGCCGTCTTCGCCGTCGTCGCCCCCGACGGCACCGTCGATCTGAACCCAGCGGCCGAACGCCGCCTGGCACGAGGCGAGCGCGTCCTCGCGATCATGCGCGCTGGCTGACGCGTCGGACAGCGCGCACCCGATCGTTGCGGGGTGGTCGGGCGCAGACTCGGACCGAGCGTTTCAGCCCGGACGTGACACGGCGAAGAGCCGCCACGTCCCCGGGACACCCTTCAGGCGGTGCTCACCGCGATCTTCGAACGCGATCCCGGATCCCACGACGAGGTCCTTCACCGTTGAGGACACCACGGTCTCCCCTGCATCGGCCTTCGCCATCACGCGTGCCCCGAGATGAACGGCGATGCCGGCGACGTCTCCGTCCACGAGGTCGATCTCGCCTGTGTGCACGCCGACGCGCACCGACACCCCGATCGGTCGCAGCGCCTCGTGGATCGCCTCGGCGCACCGGATCGCCCGGGCGGGACCGTCGAAGGTCGCGAGGAACCCGTCGCCCGTCGTCTTGACCTCGCGCCCTTCGAACAGGTCGAGCGCTCGACGGACGAGCTGATCGTGCTCGGCGAGGAGCTCTCGCCACTTCGCATCCCCGATCGCCGCCGCGCGGTCGGTCGACCCCACGATGTCGGTGAAGAGCACCGTCGCGAGCACGCGGTCATGCTGCGGAGCAGGGCGCGATCCCGTGACGAAGTGCTCGATCTCACGCACCAGGGCGTCCTGGTCCCCCGACCACAACAGGCT
>JBKPRM010000205.1:0-4035 GCA_046734555.1 Actinomycetota bacterium
GTGCAGGACCAGGCCTCGGCGTTCGTCGGTGCCGTTCTCGCGTCGGCCGCAGGCGATCGCGTCGCCGATGTCTGTGCGGCACCCGGCGGGAAGGCGCTCCAGGCGTGCGATGACGTGGGCCCGTCGGGTCGCGTGGTCGCAGCCGACGTCTCCATGCAACGGATCGGCCTCATCGCGCGGTCGGCCCAACGGCTAGGGGTCGCCCCGTGGCTCCTCGTCCAGGACGCGACCGCTCCGGCGCTCGGCGGTCCGTTCGACCGCGTGCTGGTCGACGCTCCGTGCAGCGGGATCGGCTCGGCGCGTCGGCGCCCCGAACTGCTGTGGCGGGTCGATCGCGCACGCCTGACGGAACTCGCCGCCAGGCAGCTCGCGATCGTCTCGGCGAGCGCCGAGCTCCTCCGCCCCGGCGGCCGGCTGGTGTATTCGGTCTGCACGTTCCCACGGTCCGAGACCGACGCGGTGTGTGACGCGCTGCTCCGAGCCCGTCCCGAGCTCGTTCCTACCCCGACCGACGGTCCGGATGGCCCGAGGGAGCGGCACCGCCTCTGGCCGCACCGCCACGGTTCCGACGGCATGTTCGTCGCGGCGTTCGAGCGCGCGTGGGAGGCCGTCGGCCCGTAGGTTCGCGGGTCCGGGACCGGTACGATTGCGCCGATGGGTACGGTCGCCGCGTCGATCCTCGCCGCCGATTTCGCGAACCTGGGAGCGCAGGTCACCGCGGTCGAGCCGTCGGTCGGCGTGTTCCACATCGACATCATGGACGGTCACTTCGTGCCACCGATCGCCCTCGGCGCGGTGATCGTCCACAGCATGCGCCGCATCACCGAGCGGCCGCTGCACGGTCATCTGATGGTGGAGGCGCCCGAGTCTTTCTTCGACGAGCTCCGCGAAGCAGGCCTGGACGTCGTGAGCTTCCACCTCGAGGCGGTCCCGGAGCCGGGTCCCGCGATCGCGAAGGCGCGCGGCGCAGGGATGCGCGTCGGACTCACGTTGAACCTGGAGACGCCGATAGACAACATCGTGCCCTTCCTCGAGACGATCGACGACGTCATGCTGATGAGCATCCGGCCGGGGTGGTCCTATCAGGAGCTCAATCCCGATGTCTACGCGCGGCTCGCGGCCGTCCGTGACCAGATCGACCGCCGGGGTCTGGATGTGTCCCTCGAGATCGACGGGGGCGTGAAACTCGACAACGCGCAGGCCGCGATCGATGCGGGTGCGACCGTGCTGATCGCCGCATCCGGTATCTTCGCCCAGCCCGACCCTGCCGACGCCGCGCGCCGGCTGGCCGCGATCGCCGAAGGAGCGTAGGAGTGCCCGAGACGATCCTCGTCGTCGACGACGATCCGGACATCGCCCGGTTCGTCGAGGTCAATCTGCGCTCAGCGGGATATGACGTCGCCGTTGCCGGTGACGGCGAGGAGGCGCTGACGCGCGCCGCGACGCTGCGACCCGACCTGGTGCTGCTCGACGTGATGATGCCGCGGATCGACGGGTTCGAGGTCGCGCAGCGGCTGCGGAAGAACCCGCAGACCGCGAACACGAGCATCATCATGCTCACCGCGAAGGCGTTGTCCGCGGACAAGGTGACGGGCCTGCAATCGGGAGCCGACGACTACATCATCAAACCCTTCGATCCGATCGAGTTGCTCGCGCGCGTGAAGGGCACGCTCCGGCGTGCGAAAGAGATGCGCAACCTCTCGCCGCTGACGGGGCTGCCCGGCAACATCCGCATCCAGGAAGAGATCGAGCGGCAGGTGCGCGAGGAGCGCGAGTTCGCCGTCCTGTACTGCGACCTCGACAACTTCAAGACCTACAACGACCAGAAGGGCTTCGTCCGCGGCGACCGGCTGATCCAAGCGACGGCCCGCATCATCCAAGACGCGGTGATCGACGGCTCTGGCTCCGAGGGGTTCGTCGGTCATGTCGGTGGGGACGACTTCGTGGCGGTCGTCGATCCCGACGGCGCCGAGGACGTCGCGAAGAGCATCTGTGAGCGGTTCGACGAGGCGCGCACCGAGTTCTACGACCCGGAGGATCTCGAGCGGGGGTTCGTGCGGATGGAGGACCGCAAGGGCGTCTTGCAGGACATCCCGCTCGTGGCCGTGTCGATCGGGATCGCGAGCACGTCCAAGCGGCAGTTCGCGCACTACGGCGAGGCGGTCGCCGTCGCCACCGAGATGAAGTCCTTCGCCAAGCGAGAGGCCGGGTCGAGCTACGCGGTCGACCGCCGCACAGACGTCTGAACCGTTTCCCGGGGCCTCGGTCCTATACTGGCCATAGCCTGTTTCCGGGGCGGGGTGGAACTCCCCACCGGCGGTGACAGTCCGCGACCCCGCCGCCGCCAGCGGTGGGTGGACCCGGTGCGATCCCGGGACCGACCGTGAGAGTCGGGATGAGAGGGAACAGGGCACGTCGCGTCGCCGCGTCCTGCGGCGGCACCTGTGCCGTCCACGCCCCGGTCGAGGGGGAACGATGGACGGACATGACACCGACATCCGGCGGATGCGCCAGGCGCTCGACCTCGCCGAGCGCGGCTGGGGGCATGTCTCGCCCAACCCGATGGTCGGCGCGCTCGTCGTGGACGATGCCGGCGAGGTCATCGGCCGGGGTTGGTACGAGGGTCCGCGCGGCGCCCCGCATGCTGAGGTGCGCGCGCTTCGCGAGGCGGGTGACCGTGCGGCCGGCGCCACGCTGATCTGCACCCTCGAGCCCTGCAACCATCACGGCTCGACACCGCCGTGCACCGACGCGATCATCGCTGCGCGCGTCCGGACGGTCGTCGTCGCGGCGAACGATCCCAATCCGCTCGTCGATGGCGGCGGCCTTGGCCTCCTGCGAGACGCCGGCCTCGAGATCCGCGTCGGCGTGCTCGGGGACGAGGCGCGGCGGCTGAACGCCGCGTTCGAACGCCACGTGACGACGGGGCTGCCGTTCCTGGTGTGGAAGGTCGCGACGTCCTTCGACGGGAAGACCGCGGCGCGGGACGGCTCATCACGCTGGATCACCTCGCCCGAGGCGAGAGCGGACGCACACCGACTCCGTGCCTGGGCGGATGCCGTCATCGTCGGGGCGGGGACGGTGCTCGCGGACGACCCCGCGCTGACGATCCGTCGCGACGATCTCGCGGCCGCCTGGCAACCGATCCGGGTCGTCGTCGATGCGAGCGGCCGGGTGCCCCCGACCGCGGCGGTGTTCGACGGCGCCGCGCCGACGGTCGTCGTGACGACGGAGCCGGTGGGCGATCGGATCGAGGCCTGGCAACGCGCGGGCGCCGAGGTCGTGGTCCTGGAGCCCGACGCCGGGGGAGGGGTCTCACCGTCCGGACTCCTGCACGAGCTCGGCAAGCGCGACGTACAGGGCGCGTTGCTCGAGGGCGGCGCGACGCTCGCATGGAGCTTCTTCCGCGACGACGTCGTCGACCGCATCGTCCGATACATCGCACCGACGGTGCTCGGCGGGGACGCCGCCCCGGGAGCCGTCGGCGGCGTGGGGTTCGCCCCGGTCGGGGAGGGACGGGCGCTCTCGATCGTGGACGTGCGCCGCGTCGGACCGGATCTTCGGGTGGAGGCAGATGTTCACCGGGATCGTTGAGGAACGGGGGACCGTGCGGTCGTGTGATGCCGGCCGGCTCTCGATCGCCTGCCGGATCGTGACCACCGACAGTCCCATCGGTGCCTCGGTCGCCGTGAGCGGGACGTGTTTGACCGTGGTCGAACGCGACGACGATCATCTCGCCTTCCACCTGAGCCCCGAGACGATCTCGCGGACGAGCCTGGGGCGCCTCGCGCCCGGCGACGGGGTGAACCTCGAGCGGCCCGTCACCCTGGCGACCCGTCTCGGCGGACACCTCGTGCAGGGACACGTCGACGGCCTCGGCACGATCGTCTCCGTCGACCCCGACGGTGCGGGAGGCGCTGTGGTACGGATCGGCGTCCCCGACGAGCTCCTCGACGCCGTCGTCCCGAAGGGTTCGATCACGGTGGACGGCGTCAGCCTCACCGTCGCGGAACTCCATGACGACGGCGTCTCGAT
>JBKPRM010000206.1:0-5795 GCA_046734555.1 Actinomycetota bacterium
GAACGGCGGTGCTCGGCGAGTCGAGCGCCAAGCTGCGGCGTCTCGATGTCGGCGGATCACTCACCTTCGGCGCGCGGACGGTGGAGGTGGGGGCGATCGTTCCGGATGAGGTTGCGGGGTGGGGCGAGATGCTCGTCTCTCGCATGAGGGGACGCGCGCTCGGGATCGTCGATGATCGATACATGCTCTCGCAGCCGCCCGGTGCGATGACCGAGCGTCGGTTCTCGTCGATCATGTCGAAGCTCTTGCCCAGCACGAACATCCGGATGGTCCCGCCGGGAGGCTCGACCTACATGCGGATCGCGTCGGGCGTGAACCCGCCCGTCGTGATGAAGGAGGTCTTCGGCGAGTTCTCGGCGTACCCGCGGAGCGACGACCCCGCGTTCCTGAACGTCGACCCGGCGTGGTACGACGAGCACATCGCCACGAGGTCGGTGCCTTTGCTCGGCGAGGTCACCTGCAACAAGCGGCTGTTCCCGCAACTGATCGGCGCGCTGAACGAGGTCGAGGCCGCCGGTCTCGGCGACGAGATCCACGTGTACTCGGGCTGCTACGCGGCGCGAACGGTCGCTCGTAGCCCCACCGCCCCGCCGTCGCAGCACGCGTACGGCGCCGCGATCGACATCAACGCACCGGAAAATCCGTACGGTTCCACGCCGACGATGGATCGGCGCATCGTCAGGATCTTCGAACGGTGGGGATTCTTCTGGGGCGGGAAGTTCCTCACCCCCGACGGCATGCATTTCGAGTACGCAGGCCCACCGCACCAGGCGGGATAGCCCGTGTCGGCAACCAGGGTTAGTCTCGGGCGATGCCGGTCGTGACCCTTCGGGCGCCCCTCAAGGACCTGGCGGGCGGCAACCACCGTCTCGAGGTCGACGGCGCCACCGTGGGCGAGGTCCTCCGCACGCTCGAGTCCGAGTGGCCCAAGACCACCGGCTGGATCCTCGACGAACACGGCGCCGTTCGGCGCCACGTCAACGTCTTCCGCAACGGGGAGCAGGTCGACGCCTCGGCATCGCTCGACGCATCCGACCAGCTCCAGGTGCTGCCATCGATCACAGGAGGAGCCTGATGCGCGAGCTGCTGGTGGGCACGAAGAAAGGACTCTTCGTCCTGCGGGGCGACGGGTCCGGTCCGTATGCGATCGCCGCTCGGGCGTTCGCCGGTGATGTCGTCGAGTACGCCATGCGCGACGCGCGCTCGGGGCGATACTTCGCGTCGGTGACATCCGGGTTCTACGGGCCCCGGCTGATGCACGCCACCGATCCCGCCGCCGAGTGGGAGCTCGCCGAGGGCATCGCGTTCCCCGAGGGCGACGGCGTGACGCTCGAGCGCGTCTGGGTCATCAAGCAGGGCGAGGCCGAGGGCCACCTGTGGGCGGGCACCGATCCCGCAGCGTTGTGGGAGTCGCGTGACGGCGGGCTGACCTGGACGCGCAACGAGCCCCTGTGGAAGGAACGCCTCGCCGGCGACTGGCAGCCCGGCGGCGGCGGGCTCGCCCTGCACTCGATCTGTCCCTGGCCCGGAGAGCCGGACAAGCTGGCGATCGGCGTGTCGGCAGCCGGTGTCTGGTTGACCGACGACGGCGGGTCGTCGTGGCGGACCGGCTATTCGGGCCTGGTCGCCGAGTACATGCCCGAGGAGGCGCGGACCGACACGAACGCCTTCTGCATCCACAACATGCACCGGGCTCCCGAACGGCCAGAGCGACTGTTCATGCAGTTCCACGGCGGCGTCTACCGCAGCGACGACGGCGGCTCGAGCTGGGCGGACATCCGGGAGGGGTTGCCATCCGCGTTCGGGTTCCCGCTCGCGCTCGACCCGGCCGACCCCGACAGCGCGTTCGTGATCCCGATGACCGGGGCGGAGGACCGGACGGTGCCCGGCGGCTCGCTCGGGGTGTTCGGCACGCGCGACGCCGGCCACACGTGGAACCGTCAGGGCGACGGGCTGCCGAGCAGTGACGCGTTCGTCACGATCCTCAGGCAGGCGTTCGACCACGACGGCGAGGGTTCGTCGATGGGGCTGTGGTTCGGGGCGACCTCCGGCGAGGTCTTCGGGTCGGCGGACGCCGGCCGATCGTGGTTCACGGTCGCGCCGCGCCTCGCCCCGGTCACGAGCGTACGGGTCGCGTAACCGTGTCGGACCCGGCGCCTACGGTTAGGCGCATGGGACAGGTGATCTCGCTCGAGGCCTACCGCGATGATCCGGTACGGCCGTCCGAACTGCTGCATCGGCTCGACGAGGCCGTGAGCAGGCTCGATCCGCTCGTCCGGGCACGCGCCGCGACCGTCTCGCCCACCGTCGAACGTGAGCTTCGCGCGATCGCGATCGCCGTCAACGCGGGTCGTCCCCGGCAGGCTGCCCGCCGCGCCGAACGGCTGGCCGGATTGCTGCAGCACCCCGCGTCGGGCTGAGTTCCCGCTCCCCGGCCGGTCCCGCACCCGGCCGTACACTCGCGCGCGATGGACGCTCTGCAGGAACGGGCCCTGACCAGGGGGCTCGGCACCTTCCTGGCCGTCATGGTCGTCGGCTCCCTCCTGGTGACGCTCACCACGGGCGACAGCGACGGTGCCGACGGAACGACGGGCTCGTCCGCCCCGCCATCGCCGAGTTCGAGCGCGGCGGTGCCGGCCCCGCAGGCGTGGCTCGCGTGGGTCCCCGGCGGTCTGCCACCCGGGTTCGGCGACCTCGTCAGCACGGTCACCGACGTGACGGCATCGACGACGGCGACGGCGGACATCGCCTGGATGACCGCGTCCTTCGATGCCGAGGGCGACGGCGTCGATCAGCCCAAGACGCCGTGGATGATCCCGCTCGACGTCACGGGCATCGAGCCCACGTTCGCATCGTTCATCCCCGAGCCCGAGCGAGAGCTGGTGCAGAACCTCGCCGCCGGCGAGGGGATCCTGTCGGAATCCGAGGCGCACCTACGCGGCCTCGGGCAAGGGTCCAGCCTGCTGTTCCGGGGCGGCACCACGGTCGACATCGTGGGCACGCTCCCCGACGCGTTGATGGGCGACTACGAGCTGCTCGTCCCCCGAGCGACGGGGACCGAGATCGGCGTGTCGCACGAACGCTATTCGCTGTTCCACGTGCGCTCCCAGACGAACCCCACCGCGGAGACGCTGACGCCGGCGTTCGAGGATCTCCTGCCTTCCGATGCGGCGTATCACGCCGTGGAGGTCCGCTCTCCTGGTCAGGCCGCCTACCTGCGCGCGAACGACCGCGCGATCCCGCCCGCGGCGCTCAAACAGACCTTCGGGGAATTCCAGGCTCGCCCGGATCCGAGCAACGCGGGCCAGATCGCGATCGAGCCGGGCTGGATCCACGACAACATCCGTTCGGCCACGCTCCCGGTGCTCGGTACGGTGACGTGTGCCAGCCAGATGCTCCCGTTGCTGAAGCAGGCCGTCCGCGAGATCACGTCGTCGGGTCTCACCGGCGAGATCGTCGACGTCGGTCCGTGCTTCGAGCCCGTCGCGTCTCCCACCGACCCGAGCGGTCCGCTCACGGCCGCGGATTGGGGCGTCTCGATCCAGCTCAACCCCACGTCGAATCCGCCCGGCGCCGCTCCGTCACAGCCGAAGGAGCTGATCCACGAGATGTACAAGCTCGGGTTCGGCTGGGGCGGCAACGACGCGTACCCGCAGGGCGCGCTCTTCCGGTACCGGAAAGCGGCTGGGGCGCAGGACTGAGTCGGAACGACCGGGACGAAGAGCGAGGGGAGCAGGTATCAAGCGTCTGTCCGCACGTGTCCCGGGAGCCGGGTTCGTATGCCCCGGGTCCTGGGACATGCCTCCCGCGGCATGACTCGCGCGTGGGTTCTGCTCCCCTCGCGGGCGCCTTTCGGCATCCCACGCGACCGTACACCCGCGTCGTGCGACGCGCTACCCGTGATTCACGCGGCGGCTCGACGATCGCGCGCGCGAAGCGACACCCACACGAGAACCCCGGCGACGGCGGCTGCGCCGACCGCCGCCGCGGCGACACCCGCGCGTTTCGGCGGCACGGCAACCGCGAGTCGCGAACGCAAGCGAACCGGGTTGCGGAAATCGCGGATCTCCCAGTCGCGTTCTTCCGCGATGTGCCGCAGGTCGCGATCGGGATTGACGGCCACGGGATGTCCGACGGCCTCGAGCATCGGCACGTCGGTGATCGAATCGCTGTAGGCGTAGGATCGATCGAGCTCGACCCCCGAACGCTCGGCGAGCGCTCGGATCGCGTCGGCCTTCTGCTGGCCGTACGCGTAGAACTCCAGCTCGCCGGTGTATCGGTTGTCGGGTCCGACCTGCGCGCGCGTTGCGATCACACCGGACACCCCGAAGTGTCGCGCGAGCGGACGCACGACCTCCTCCGGAGAGGACGAGACGATGTAGATGCGGCGGTCGGCCGCTCGATGCTCCGCCATCAGGTCGAGCGCCTCTTGATAGACGATCGGATCGATCACGTCGAGCACGACGTCTTCGACGAGCTGCTCGATCTGCCCGCGATCCCAGCCTTTCGTGAGCTGGAGCATGCCCTCCTTGAGCCGCTCCATGCGCTCTTCGTCGGCGCCGATCAGCAGGTAAACGAGTTGGGCGTACGCGCCGCGCATCAGCTGCCCGCGCGAGACCATGCCCGCGCGGTACAGCGGCCGGCCGAGCGCGAGCGACGAGGATCTGCTGACGATCGTCTTGTCGAGATCGAAGAACGCAGCTTCCATCGCGGTCATCGTAGGTCACCGTACCGAGGGGTCCCTGAACGGCGATAGCCTTTCCGCGGAGGCGTCAGGGTTCCTGGTGGGCCCCGCGGTCTTCAAAACCGTTCGAGGGGGCGACGAGCTCCCTGGCGGGTTCGATTCCCGTCCGCCTCCGCTTCCGGAGCTGGTCCTCGGCGTGCCCGAGCACACGCTTGAGGCCCCCGAGGCACCGCCGGGTGACCGAGTGCCTCGAGAAGCCCTACGCTTGCGCCTCGATGGCCAAGGGCACCGCCGAGGAGCAGTGGCGCGACCTCCTGAGTGGGAAGTACACCGACTCCGGGTCGAAGAGCCCGTTGCGCTTCATCCCCTCGAACCCACGGTGTCGCCTCTGCCTGGCGCCGTTCCGCGCTCCCGGCGCGTTGATCCTTCGACCGCTCGGCTTCACCCCATGGGCGAAGAACCCGCGGATCTGCGGCAAATGCTTCAAGGCGATGGAGACCCACGCGAAGAGGTGCCCACGCCCGGCCGAAGGCGAGATGGTGACGGGGGCGGAGGTCGAGATCTCGATGCTGTTCGCCGACGTCCGAGGATCGAGCAAGATCGCGCGCTCGATGTCGACGACCGAGTTCAGCCGGCTGATGGGGCGCTTCTACGAGGTCTCGAAACAGGTGCTGTTCGACGCGAACGCGATCGTGGAGAAGTTCGTCGGAGACGAGGTCGTCGGGTTGTTCATCCCATTCATGACCGGACCGGCCCACGCGGAGACGGCGATCGCGACGGCGCAGCAGCTCCTGCGCGCGACCGGCCACGGTGACCCGGACGGTCCCTGGCTGCCGCTCGGCGCGGGCGTGCACACCGGCACCGCCTTCGTCGGGATCGTAGGTACGCAAGGGTCCAGCGACTTCACGGCGCTCGGCGACCCCATGAACATCGCGGCCCACATCTCGGCCCAGGCCGCCGACGGCGAGATCTTGGTCACCGACGAGTCGATGCGATCGGCGGGCCGCTCGCTCGACGGGCTCGAGCGCAGACACCTTTCCTTGAAGGGACATCCGGCGGACGCCGTCGTCCTGTCGTCCACGTGAGCGCGGTCGGGCGCGCGCTCAAGATC
>JBKPRM010000207.1:0-4286 GCA_046734555.1 Actinomycetota bacterium
GACCATGGCCATGGAACGCCGCATCCTGATCGTCGAGGACCACGCGACGATGCGGGAGGCCATGCGGCTCGTGCTCGAGGGCGAGGGCTTCGCGATCGAGGAGGCCGCCGACGGTCAGGCGGCGCTCGACGCCATCCGAGAGCGCCCCCCCGACCTACTGTTCCTCGATCTGAACATCCCCGGCGTCGGGGGGGTGGACGTCTTGCAGGCGGCCAAGGCGGATCCGGGATTCACCGGCAGGATCATCGTGGTCACCGCGACCGGGGAGGAGGGCCGCGCGGCCGCGTTGCGGCTCGGCGCCGACGAGTACTTCACCAAGCCGTTCAGCCCGACCGCGCTGTTGCGGACGGTCGAGCAGGTGTTGGCAGGGGGCGGCTCGTGGGAAGCGTGACGCGGAACGTCGCGCCCGCCTCCGGCGCGGACTCCACGTCGAGCCAGCCACCCATCGCCTCGGCGAGCAACTTCGTGATGTAAAGCCCCAGGCCGAACCCCTCCGTGTGCGACCGATGGTCGCCACGCTGACGGAACCTCTCGAAGATCAGCTGCTGCTCCTCGCGCGGGATCCCCGGGCCGCGATCGATCACCTCGAACACCACCGTGCCCTCCGCCGGCGTCGCCCATCGGATCCGCACCGACTCGTCGTCCGGCGAGAACTTGAGCGCGTTGTGGGTCAGGTTGGTGAGGATCTGGATCAGGCGATTGGGATCGAGCACGAGCGTCGGTGGCGCCCCCGGGGACTCGTCGAGCTCGACGCGGGCGCCCTCGTCGCCGAGCGCTCCGATCACGTGTGCCAGCATCCCCCGGACGTGCACCTCGACCGGCTCCAGGACCAGCGCGTCGCCTTCGATCCTCGAGACGATCAGCAGGTCGTCGACGATCCGGATCAACCGGTCGGTCTGGGTGCGCACGATCTCCAGGTATTCCAGGCGTTCATCGTGCGACAGCGCGTCGCCACGACGCACGAGCATGTCGACGAACCCCCGGATGCCGGCGAGCGGCGTGCGCAGCTCGTGGCTCGTGATCGCGACGAAGTCGGTCTTCATCGCATCGAGCTCGGTCAGCCGTTCGACGATCGCGGTCTGCTCGGCGCGGAGCCTCGTCGCCTCCAGCGTCACGCCGAGCTGATCGGCGATCGTCTGCAGCGCCTCGACCCCAGCCGGATCAGGCAAGGCGTACGGGTCGCGCCGCCGCTCGTGCAGCGCGCCGACGACCACGCCACGCACGCGCATCGGTGCGACGACGTCCGGGTCGGCGAGCACCGTGTCGCCGGTCGCCGCGGCGGCGGCCACGGCGTTGGAAACCGGGGAGAGGGCCTCGCCCAACAGGTAGCCGGGATCCCCGTGCGCGCCGGCGACCGTGAAGACGTCCTCGCCCGCCGGTCCGGTTCCGCGCGTGAGGAGACCGAGTGCGTCGCACCCGAGCTCGGTGGCGACCCGCTCGGCGGTGGTGCGGAGGGTGTCTGCGAGGTGCTCCGGCTGGGCGTCGGAGAGCACCGCGGCATGGAAGGCGGCGACCTCACCCTGCGCCTTCGCGGCTTGTGCGGCGGCCAACTCGGCCCGCGCGGCTGCCGCGGCCGCCGCCTCGGCCTGATCCGCCGCTCGGGCAGCGGTTCGGCGCAGCGAGGACGCGAACAAGCCCGCGACCGCACCGATCACGAACGCCATGCCCGCGCGGAACGCGACCTGCGAGGACCCGACGGCGAGCTGCGCCCGCGCCGCCTCCTGCAGGAGTTGTTCCGCGAGGAAGATCCCGCCGCCCACGAGCCCGCCGGCCAACCCCCATCGAGCCGCACCTTCGAGGGGGATCAGATAGCCGACGACCCACACGGGGTCGGCGGGCCCGCTCGGGACGAGCCAGATCAGTCCCGAGATGACGACGGCGTCGAGGACGAAGGCCGCGGCCCCGATCGATCGGAGCTGGGCCTGATCGAGCGGCCGCCGGACCGCGGTCGAGATCGCGAGGTTCCCGAGCGCCAGACCGACCACCAGGGCCACCGCGAGCGGCATCGCGAACGCCGGATCCTGCGCCCGGTCGCGGATCGTGAACCCGACCTGCGCGGCGCCGAACGCCGCGACCAGCCACCGGAGCCAGACGAGCTCACGCTCCAGTCGCAGCACGTCACCCGTTCGGTCGTTCCCCGTCACGGTCCACCCATCCCCGCTCGTTACACTAGGGGTCGCTACCGCGCCAGCCGCGGAGCATCCCTCCATATGTTCGACACGTTGAGCGACCGCCTCGATGGCGTCTTCCGGAAGCTGCGGAGCCGCGGCAAGCTGCATCCGAAGCAGGTGGACCACGCCCTCGGCGACATCCGGACCGCGCTGCTCGAGGCAGACGTCTCCGTCGAGGTCGCTGACGACCTGCTCGCCCGCGTGCGGGCCAGGGCGCTGTCCGAAGAGGTGACGAAGAGCCTCACCCCGGCGCAGCAGGTCGTGAAGATCATGGACGAGGAACTCACGACGACGCTCGGTGGCGAACACGTCGCCTTCACCCTCCCGGGCGCGAGCCCGGCCGTCGTGATGCTCGCCGGCGTGCAGGGCTCGGGGAAGACCACTGCGAGCGCGAAGCTCGCCCGTCATCTGAAGGCATCGGGCAGGCGCCCGCTGCTCGTCGGTGCCGACCTCGAGCGCCCCGCCGCGGTCGAGCAGTTGCGCACGCTCGGCCGCGAGATCGGCGTGCCGGTTTGGTCCGAGGGGCGTGACCCGGTTCGTGTCGCGAAGAACGGCGTGAAGGAGGCCCAGCGCTCCGGTGCCGACGTCGTGATCATCGATACCGCGGGCCGGCTGCACGTCGACCCCGACATGATGAAGCAGGCGCGCAAGATCAAGGACGTGACGAAGCCGCACCACGTCGTGATGGCGTGCGACGCGATGACCGGCCAGGACGCGGTCGTGCAAGCGCGCGCCTTCATGCAGGACGTCGACACGACGGGGTTCATCCTGACGAAGCTCGACGGCGACGCGCGCGGCGGCGCGGCCCTGTCGATGACCGCCGTGACGGGCAAGCCGATCTTCTTCGCAGGCACCGGGGAGAAGCTCGAGGACCTCGAGCCCTTCTACCCGGATCGGATGGCGGGGCGGATCCTCGGCATGGGGGATGTGCTCACCCTGATCGAGAAGGCCCAGGACAAGGTCGACCAAGAGACCGCCGCGAAGGCCGCCGAGCAGCTCCTGAGCGGCCAGTTCAACCTCGAGGACTTCCTCGGTCAGCTCCGCGAGATGCGCAAGCTCGGCCCGATCCAGGACATCCTGAAGATGCTGCCCGGTGTGCCGGGTGGCAAGGCCGGGATGCAGGAGCTCGCCGAGGCGGTCGACGAGGGGGAACTCCGGCGCGCCGAGGCCATCATCTTGTCGATGACCCCCCGGGAACGCCGGGAACCCGCTATCATCTCCGGGTCTCGCCGCCTCCGGATCGCCAACGGCGCCGGAGCAACGACCGCGGACGTCAACTCGCTCCTGAGGGATTTCGAAGGCGCGCGGAAGATGATGCGGACGATGATGGGCGGCAAGCGGGTGCCCGGCATGAAGATGCCGACGAAGCTCCCCACGAAGTAGCGAGAGGCGAGGGAACGCGGATGTCGACGAGGATCAGGCTGCGGCGGATGGGCTCGAAGGGCCGTCCGTTCTATCGTGTCGTGGTCGCCGACCAGCGCTCGCCGCGCGATGGTCGATTCATCGAGAACATCGGTCGGTACCAGCCCTTGCAGGACCCGTCCCTGATCGAGATCGACCAGGAGCGGGCGTTGCACTGGCTGCGGGTCGGCGCGCAGCCGTCGAACCAGGTCCGCAACCTGATGGAGAAGGTCGGGATCTGGGAGGCCTTCGTCGCCGAGCGCCCGAAGGCCGCCGCGGCGAGCTCGCCCAAGCACGAGCGTCCTGCGAAGGAGAAGCTCTCGAAGAAGGCGCAGGCCAAGGCGGCCGAGGCCACACAGGCCGCAGCGGCGCCCGCCCCCGCCGAGGAACGAGCAGCGGAGGCGCCGGCAGCCGACGAGGAGCCAGTCGAGGTGGCCGCCGAAGAGGCTCCGGCCGAGGGCTGACGTGCGGGAGCTCGTCGAGTTCCTGTGTCGAGAGCTCGTCGACGACCCCGACGAGGTGCGCGTCGCCGAATCCATGGACGAGCGGGGCCCCACCTTCCGCGTGACGGTCGCGCCCGGCGAGCTCGGCAAGGTCATCGGCCGCGGTGGTCGGACCGCGAAGGCGATCCGGACCATCGTGCGGGCCGCGGCGTCGCGGCAGAACCTCGCCGCCAGGGTCGACTTCGAGGACTAGCGTGGATGAGCCGACAGT
>JBKPRM010000208.1:0-4347 GCA_046734555.1 Actinomycetota bacterium
CCTGATAGCTGTAGCGCTCCTCGGCGAACGGCTCGGCGTGGATGTGGTACCCACGCACCTCCCAGAACCCACGCACGTTCTTCGCGGAGAACTCGAGCCCGGTGAGCCACTTCGCGCTCTTCCACGCGTAACGCTTGGGAACGACGAGTCGAAGCGGCCACCCGTGGTCCGGGCTCAGGTCCTCGCCGTCCTTGCGCCATGCGACCAGCACGTCGTCGTCACGCATCGCCTCGAGCGAGAGGTCCGACGTGTAGCCGTACGCACAGTGCGCGATCACCCACTTCGCCTCGGGCTTCGGCCGTGCGCGCTCCGCGAGTGTCTTGAACGACACGCCCTCCCACGCGTTGTCGAGCTGCGACCATCCGGTCACGCAGTGCATGTCGGCGTCCACCGTCACGTTCGGCAACGCGCGGAGCTCGTCGTAGCTCAGGGTGTACGGCTCTTCGACCAGACCCGAGATCTCCAGGTCCCAGTTCGCTCCGTCGAACGTCGGCACCGGCCCGTAGTGGAGCACCGGCCACGTCTTGACAAGCCGCTGTCCGGGCGGCACGCGCTTGGCGATCTCCGGCGGGTACTGCTTCTGGAACAGGCTCACGACGCCTCCTTCGTGGCTTCCGCGGCGATGGTGCGCCACGCGTCGATCGCGATGGCGATGCCTTCGTCGTCCACATCGACGTGGGTCACCATCCGGACGCCCCCGGGAACGGGAACGGCCCCCACGCCGGCGGCCGCGAGCCGGTCGAGCACCTCGCCGGTTCGCAGCCCCACCGCTGCAGTGTCCACGAAGACCATGTTCGTTTCGACCCGATCCAGGGCGATGCCGCCGGGCAGGAGCTCGGCAAGGGTCTGGGCCAGACGGCTGGCGCGGACGTGGTCGTCGACGAGGCGCTCGCGGCCGGTCTCCAGCGCAACGAGCCCCGCCGCCGCCATGATGCCTGCCTGTCGCCAGGCACCCCCGTACAGCACCCAGATCCGTCGAGCCTCACGCATCGCGTCGGCCGACCCGCAGATCACCGAACCGATGGGCGCGCCGAGACCCTTGCTCAGGCAGAACATCATCGTGTCGACCTCGCCCGTCCACGACGTCACGTCCTCGCCGGTCGCGGCAACGGCGTTCCAGATGCGGGCGCCGTCCAGGTGGACCGGAACGCCGGCCGCGTCGGTGAGCTTGCGGACGGCTCGGAGCTCATGGGACGGCAGGATCGTGCCGCCGTAGGCCCCGACGGTGTTCTCGACGGCCAGGAGATCGACGACCTCGACGTCGAAGTAGTCGTCGGGCTCGAGCAACCGTTCCGCCAAGGTGGTCGTCATGTAGCCGCCCGGGTGCTCCGTCCCGGTGCGATACGCGATGCCCGCCTGCGTCGCGCTCGTGATCACCTCGGTCGTTGCGACGTGCGCGGAGCGTTCGCACGCGACGAGGTGTCCCTGCCCGCTCACGTGCAGACGGAGCCCGATCTGGTTGGCCATCGTGCCCGTCGCGACGTACAGGGCCGCCTCCATGCAGGTGAGCTCGGCGGCCCGCTCCTGAAGCCGGTTGACCGTCGGGTCGTCGCCGTACCAGGCGTCGCCGACGTCTGCCGTCGCCATCGCGGCCCGCATCGCCTCCGACGGTCGCGTGACGGTATCCGAGCGCAGATCGACGCGGAACCGCTGCATCCGCGGAGTCTAGCCCTCAGCCGAAGAAGATCGCGGCCTCGCGGTAGAGCTCGGGTGGGACGACCTTGCGCGGACCGGTGGCGTCGGCGAGCGGCACATCGGCGACATCTTGGCCGTTCCGCGAGATCATGCGACCCCAGCCACCGGCGGCTGCGAGATCGACGGCCGCGATGCCGAACCGCGTGCCGAGCAGCCGGTCGAACGCGACCGGAGAACCGCCGCGCTGGACGTGCCCGAGGATCGTCACGCGCGTGCCGTAGCCCGTTCGCTTCTCGAT
The DNA here is from genome assembly GCA_046734555.1 of Actinomycetota bacterium. GTDB lineage: Bacteria > Actinomycetota > UBA4738 > UBA4738 > HRBIN12 > AC-51. The sequence continues at coordinate 1,934 of JBKPRM010000208.1, forward strand.
CTCGGGCGCGATCACGTTGGAGATGCCGCCCAGCCTCGGGAACCCGTTCTCGTCGAGCTGATATTCGGGCGCCTCCATCGAGCCCTCGACCGGTTCCGCGCCCTCGGCGACGACCACGATCGAGAACGAGCTGACGTTCATATGCCGGTGCCGCAGGTGGCTGCACGCCTCGTCGATGTCGAACGGCTGCTCGGGGATCAGCAGCATGTCGGCCCCGCCCGTCATCGCCGCGTACAACGCGATCCAGCCGGCGTTGCGGCCCATCACCTCGATCACCATGACGCGGTCGTGCGATTCCGCCGTCGTGTGGAGCCTGTCGATCGCGTCGGTGGCGACCTGGACGGCGGTATGGAACCCGAGTGTGACGTCGGTGCCCGCGAGGTCGTTGTCGATCGTCTTGGGCACCCCGATGATCGGCACGCCACGGGCCGACAGCGCCGCCGCGGCGCCGAGCGTGCCCTCCCCGCCGATCGCGATCAACCCATCGAGGCCGTGCCGGCCGATCGCCGCATCCACGGCCTCGGGACCGTCGTCACGGCGCATCGGGTCGGAGCCGGAGCTGCCGAGGATCGTGCCGCCCCGGTGCAAGATCCCTCGCGTCGTCCGCAGGTCGAGCTCCGCAGGCTCATCGTCCAGGACCCCGCGCCATCCGTCCCGGAAGCCGACGAACGACACGTCGCGCTTCGCGCCGGCCCGGACGATCGCCCGCAGCACCGCGTTCAGGCCGGGGCAATCGCCGCCACCCGTGAGGACCCCGAGTCGCATGCGGCCACCCTACCCGAGGTCCGGGCGCCTCCCGGGATGGCCGCTACGATGTCGTCGTGGTCGCACGGTTGCTCCCGGAACACATCGGGATCCTCGAGGGGATCTTCCTGCTCGGGCTCGCGGGGTTGACAGCGCTCGTCGGCGTGTTCGCGCTCTACGTCGTGACGCAGCAGTTCCGCAACCCCGGCCGCGCCAAGCGCGACTAGCGGACCGCGGGCACGACCTCGGTCCCGGCGTCGCCCGTCAGCGCCTGACGTGCTTCCGCGAGATCCGCGATCACCGCGCGACGACCGCCCTCTTCGACGAAATGTACCGCCGCTTCGATCTTGGGCCCCATCGAGCCGCTGCCGAACTCGCCGCGCTTGAGGAGTCGCTTCGCCTCGGCGGTGTCCATGCGCTCGATGTCTTCGGGCATCATCGACCCGAACCCGCGCTGCACGTGGGCGACATCGGTGAGGATCAACAGCACCTCCGCGTCGACCTCACGGGCGAGGATCGCGGCGGCGAGGTCTTTGTCGACGACGCCCTCTTTGCCGATCAGACGCGGACCCTTCTCGATCACCGGGACGCCGCCGCCCCCGCTCGCGATCACGATCACGCCGTCGGCCACCAGCTGCTTGATCACCGGGGTCTCGACGATCGAGTACGGACGCGGACTGGGCACCACGCGCCGCCAGCCACCGTGGGGGTCTGGTTTCATCGCCCACCCGCGCTGCTCCTCCCGCCGGTGGGCCTGCGCCTCGGAGTAGAACGGGCCGATGAACTTCGTCGGGTTGCGGAAGGCGGGGTCCTGCGGGCGCACGCGCGCGAGCGTCAAGATCGTGACGACCGGCCGCTCGGTCCCCCGCTCGAAGAACACGTCACCGATCGTGACCTGGAGCAGGTACCCGATCTGCCCCTGGCTCTCGGCCCCGCACACGTCCAACGGCATCGGATGCACCTGCTTCGCAGCAGCTTCCTGTTGGATCAAGATGCGACCCACCTGTGGACCGTTGCCGTGCGTCACGACGACCTCCCAGCCGTCGGCCGCTATGTCGGCGATCCGTTCGGCGGCGGCGCGCGCCGCGTCGTACATCTCTTCGTACGTGTCGGACGCGCCGCGCCGCAGCAGCGCGTTGCCGCCGAGCGCGATCACGACCCGCTGCATCGCGCGTCCGCCTAGAGCACGGGACGCAGGATGTCCGCGAGCTGCGGCGAGTCCGGCAGCATCTCGAGGTCGTAGCGGACGCGGACCGCAGGCTTGTCGATGTCGATCACCCGGCGCAGGTCGATCGGGGTGCCGATCACGACCACGTCGACGTCCGCGGACGAGATGATCTTCTCCATCTCGGCGAGCTGGCCGTCGGAGTAGCCCATCGCGGGCAGCACGTGACCGACGTCGTACTTCTCGAACGTCTCCGCGATCGTGCCCACGGCCCACGGCCGGGGGTCGACGATCTCGGCCGCGCCGAGCCGCTGCGCCGCGACGACGCCGGCGCCGATCTTCATCTCGCCGTGGGTGAGCGTCGGCCCGTCCTCGACGACCAACACCCGCTTGCCGCGGATCGCGTCCGGGTCGTCGACCGTCACGCGCGAGTTGGCCTTGGCGACGGTCGCCGACGGATTGACGTCCGCGATCGTCCGCTCGAGCTGCGCCACCTGGTCCGGCG
>JBKPRM010000209.1:0-7012 GCA_046734555.1 Actinomycetota bacterium
GCTCTGGGTCGGCCCGCACACAGGCGGCGATGTAGTCGTTGCATCGCTCGGGGTTCGGCGGCCCGTCCACGCCGAGGACACCCTCGGTGTCGACGGTACCGATGAGCCGTCCGTCGAGCCACTGCGGCGAGATGGCCAGGATGACGCTCTTGTCGAACCCGACATGATCGCGCACCGACTCCGCCGGGCCGATCACGGGCCACCCTGCTCGCGTGAAGCCGCTCGCCTCCCACTCCGCCTCGGTCGGCATCCGGTGGGACGGGAGCTTCCCCATCGCGCGGTAGATGCAGAGCGAGCCCTCTCGGCCGTACTCGACGGTGAAGTCGGGATCCTCGGCGAGCGACAGGATGTGGCTGTGCGCATCGATGATCATGGCGCAGGAGACCCGTCGTTCAAGGTCATGCCGGCGCGGATGTCGGCGTCGACACCGGCCGTCGCCAACACGCGTGCGAACGCCTCGGTCGCTTTCGCCTCGATCTCGTGCTCGTCGACCGACAAGAGCACGCGGTCGTCCATCACGACGGCGCCGTCGATCACGACGGTGCGGACGGCGCGACCCTGGGCGGCGAACGCGAGATGCGCGTAGAGCTGATTGCGGTTCCCCGGCACGAGCGGGGTGAACGACGGGTGGTCGAGATCGATCACGATCAGATCCGCCTTCTTCCCGGTGGCGAGCACGCCGGCGTCGTGGCCGAGCGCCCTCGAGCCGTTGCGGGTTGCCATGGTCAACAGGTCGCGCGCCCCGAGCACCTCTGCGTCCATCCGGACCGCACGCTGAACGAGCGACGTGAACTGCATCACCTGGAACAGATCGCTCGAGTTCACGCCTTCCGTTGAGTCGTGTCCGAGACCGACGTTGATCCCCGCGGCGCGGTAATCGAGCAGCCGCGCCACGCCGACGCCGAGCTTGGCGTTCGACGTCGGGTTGTGCGAGATCTGCGTGCCCGTGTCGCGCATCAGGCCGATCTCGGTGTCCGAGAGCCAGACGCAGTGCGCGGCGATCGTCGCGGGGCCAAGCAGCCCGCACTCGTAGGCGACCTCGGTGGGTCGTCGTCCGAACCGCTCGAGAGAGGCCTGGACCTCGCCGAGAGACTCGTTCAGGTGGATGTGGATGCCCGTGCCGAGGTCAGCGGCGAGTGCGCTCGCGTTCCGGAGCAAACCGATCGACGACAGCGGCAGCCACTCGATCCCGACCTTCACCTCGACGCGGCCGCCGGCCGCCCCGTCGGACGAGCGGAACCCGGCTTCGTTGGCGGCAAGCGTGTCGAGACCGTGCTCGTCGTCGGCGACGACGTTGGACAAGACCGCGCGGATCCCGATCTCACCCGCCGCCTTGGCCATCGAGTCGATATGGCGATACATGTCGTTGACCGTCGTCACGCCGAACCGGATCGACTCGGCGTAGCTGAGGAGGGCTCCCCAGTACACGGCCTCGGGATCGATCGCGCGCACGAGCGGATACCAGAACCGCTCGAGGTTCTCGGCGAGCGGGAGGTGATCCGCCCACCCACGCCCGAGCGCGGTGTGGTAGTGGAGGTCGACGAGTCCGGGGATCACGGCGCCGCCCCGCGCGTCGAGGACCCGTGTGCCTTCGGGAACCCGAGCGCGCACGTCGGCCGACGTGCCGATCGCGACGATGCGCTCGCCGTCGATCGCGACCGCGCCGTCGAAGAAGACATCGTCATCGTCGTTCAACGTCACGACGATCGCGTCGTCGATCAGCAACATCGATGGCTCTCGATCAGGTCGGGACGACCATCCGGTCCAAGACGTGCTGGAACGCGACGTTCGCCTCGTGCAGCACCTTGCCCTCGTCGATCGTCGTGAACTCGCGGTCTCGGTACACCACCGCGCCGTCGATGATCGTCGTGTTGACGGCGCTGCCGTTGGCCGCGAAGACGAGGTGCGAGTACAGGTGCGCCTTCGAGGCGGGGAACAGCGGCGTGAACATCTGGTTGCCCAGGTCGACCAGGATCACGTCGGCCTTCTTGCCGGGCGTGAGTTCCCCCGTCTCGTGACGCAGCGCCGCCGAACCGTTGCGTGTCGCCATCCGGACCACGTCGGGGGCCTGCTGCAGGCTCGGGTCGACCCGGCTCGCTCGGTGCATCAACGACGCGAACTTCATCACCTCGAACAGGTCGCGGCTATTGTTGCACTCCGCCGCGTCGTGGCCGAGCCCGACGTTCAGGCCGGCCGCGAGCATCTCCGGCACCCGAGCGATCCCGTTGCCGAGCTTCGCGTTCGACGACGGGTTGTGCGAGATCTGCGTGCCGGTCTCACGCATCAGCGCGATCTCCTTGTCGGAGAGCCACACGCAGTGGGCCGCGATGCACCTGTCGAACAAGATCCCGCAGTCGTACGCGACCTCCGTCGGGCGACGTCCGAACCGCTCCTTCGAGTTCTCCACCTCGGTGAGGGACTCATTCAGGTGGATGTGGATCCCCGTGCCGAGGTCGTCGGCGAGCTTGCGTGCGTCGCTCAGCAGCCCTTCCGAGGCGAGCGGCAGCCACTCGATCCCGATGTAGACCTCTATCCTGCCGTTGGCGGCGCCGTGCGACTGCTCGTATGCGATGCGGTTGTCCTCGAGCGTGTCGAGGTCGTGCTCGTCGTCGGCGATGTCGTTCGACAGCACGGCGCGGATCCCGATCTCCTCGGCGGCCTTGGCCAGTCCGTCGAGCCGCCGATACATGTCGTTCACGGTGGTGACGCCGCACTTGATCGACTCGCTGTAGCTCGCGAGGGCCGCCCAGTAAGCCTCTTCGGGGTTCAGCGCTCGGATGATCGGATACCAGCAGGTCTCGAGGTACTCCCACAACGGCAGGTGGTCGCTCCAGCCCTTGCCGAGCGCCGTGTGGTAGTGCAGGTCGACGAGACCCGGCAGCACCGCCTTGTCGGAGGCGTCGATCACGGTCGCGCCCATCTCGTCGACCGAGACATCGGTGCCGACCTCCGTGATGCGGTCGCCCTCGATCACGACGGTTCCCCCGAAGAGCACGTCGTCGGCGTCGTTCATCGTGACGACCGTGCCGTTCTTGATGATGATCCTGTCCCCCATCGTGAACCCTCCCTATCGCGAGATGCCTTGGCCGCCGGTCGGCACCGCCGAGGTCAGGTCGACCCACACCGACTTCGAGTGGAGGTACGGCTCGAGCGCTTCTTCGCCGAGCTCCTTGCCGAACCCCGAGTGCTTGCGCCCGCCGAAGGGCACGGCCACGTCGAACATGCCGTAGGTGTTGATCCACACGGTGCCCGCGTCGAGCCGGTCCGCGATCCGCAGCGCCTTGCTCGTGTCGGCGGTCCAGATCCCCGACGCGAGACCGTAGTCCACCCCGTTGGCGAGGGCGAGGAGTTCGTCCTCGGTCTCCCACGGGATCACCGCGAGCACCGGTCCGAAGATCTCCTCCTGTGCCGCCTTCATGTTGTTGCGAACGCCCGCCAGCACCGTCGGCTCGAGGAAGAAGCCGCCCTCGAGCCCCTCGACCGTGGCCTCGTGACCGCCGGCCGCGACGTCGGCGCCCTCTTCCTGCGCGCCCTCCACGTAGCCCTTGACCCGCGCGCGATGGTTCGAGGAGATCAGCGGTCCCATCTGGGTTTGGGGGTCGAGCCCGGACCCGAGCCGGATCTCCCCCGCCTGCGTGGCGACGCGCTCGGTGAGCTCGTCCGCGACGGCCGACTCGACGAAGAGTCGGGATCCGGCCACACACGCCTGTCCTTGGTTGAAGAAGATCCCGCCGAACGCGCCGGCGGCTGCGGCCTCGAGGTTCGCGTCGGCGAACACGATGTTGGGGCTCTTGCCGCCCAGCTCGAGCGTCACGCGCTTCAGGCCGTCAACCGCGGTGCGCATGATCTCCTTGCCCGTCGCCGTCTGCCCCGTGAAGGCGACCTTCTGGACGCCGGGATGCCGCACGAGCGACGCGCCGACCTCCGGTCCGCCGATCACCACGTTGATCACGCCCGGTGGGAACCCCACCTCATCGACCAGCCGCATCAGGCGCAGGGTCGACAGCGGCGCGAGCTCCGATGGCTTGATCACGATCGTGCATCCGGCGGCGAGCGCCGGCCCGAGCTTGTACGCGACCTCGAGCAAGGGGAAGTTCCACGGCGTGATCGCCGCCACCACGCCCACGGGCTCACGCTTGGCCACGGTGAACATCCCGGGGATCGAGTTCGGCAGGACCTTCCCCTCGATCTTGGTCGTCCATCCGCCGTAATAGCGCAAGAGCTCGATCGTGAGAGCGATGTCGACGAGCTGCGCCTCCCACATCGGCTTCCCGTTGTCGAGGACCTCGATCGTCGCGAACTCGTCCTTGACCGCTTCGAGGAGATCGGCGAGGCGCCAGATCAGCTTCGCGCGCTGGGTCGGCGGCGTGAACCGCCAGTCGTCGAAGGCTCGGGCGGCGGCGGTCACCGCAGCGTCGACATCACGGGTCGAGGCGAGCGGCGCCTCGGCGAGCTGCGCGCCGGTAGCCGGGTTCAGCGAGGGAAGACCCTCGTCGGTCTCGACGAACTGGCCGTCGATGTACAGGCGCATCGGCTCCGTCAGGAAGTCGATCCGCGGCTCGGTGTCGGTGGTTGCCATCGTGTGTCTCCTTCCTGGGTGTTACGCGAGCTCGAGCACCTGACGGCCGAGGACCGAACGTGCTCGCAGCGCCTGCAGAGCCTCGTGGATCCCGTCCATCGGGTACGACGCGGCGACCGGCACCATCAGCGCGCCGGCGTCCGCGAGCATGAGCGCGTCCTGGAGATCCAGGCGCGTGGCCGCGACCGTCGAGACGAAGACCGTCTCCGGAAGGATGAACTCGATCGGGTGCACCTCGAGCGATTGATCGGTGTATCCCGTCGAGACGAAACGCCCGCCCTTCGCGAGCGATCGGATGCCGGCGAGCATCGAGGCGGTCGTTCCGACGAGTTCGAAGAACACATCGGCGCCGCGTCCGTCCGTGAGCCCGCGCAGCTCGTCGGCGACGGTGTCATAGCCGTCGTCGCCGAGGACCACACCGCCGCTGGCACCGTGCGACTCCGCGAGCGCGAGCTTCTCGGCGGAGTCGGCGATCGCGAGCACCCGTGCGCCGGCGTGTGCCGCCGCCTGCACGACGATGACCCCGACCCCCCCGATCCCGTCGACCACAGCGGTGTCGCCGAGCCGCAGCCCCGAGAGCTTGGTCGCGTGGATGGCAGTCATGCCCGCACACGTCAGGACCGAGGCGGTCGCGAGGTCGACGCCGTCGGGCACCGGCACGACGTTCTGCTCGGGGATCACGGCATATTCCGCGTCACCGCCGTCGCGGTTGAAGCCGAGCTGCTCCGGCTCGTTGTCGCAGATGTTGGTCCGGCCCTTCAGGCACTGCTCGCAGCGGCCGCAGAAGATCTTGTTGTAGATCGCCACGCGGGCGCCGACCGGGGTGCGCACTCCCTCCCCCGTCGCCTCGACGACCCCGGCCGCCTCATGTCCGAGCGTCATCGGGTACGGGTCCGGTTTGATCATGCCGTCGAGGATGTGCAGGTCGGTTCCGCACACGCCCGCCGCATGGATGCGGACCAGCACCTCGCCGGGCCCGGGCGCCGGTTCGTCGATGTCGTCGACACGCAGTACCAGGTCCTCGTGGATCCGCGCAGCACGCATCAGGGTTGTCCTCCTCATCCTTTGGCTCGTTGGTCGGGGGAGCCGCTCGCGCCGCTCCGATAGGCCATGTCCCAGAAGGCTCGTTCGTACGCGGTCGATCGCTCGAAGATCTCCGCGAGCACCGCGACGCGGGGCGCATCCTCTGGATCGACGAGCCGGTCCAGCACGCTCGTCGTCTCGCCGACCAGCGCGTCGTAGTCGTCGTCGCCGAACAGCGCGATCCAATCCGCGTAGATCGGATCGGTGGGCCGTGCAGCCATCAACGGCCGGGCGATCTCGCCATAGCTCCATTGACACGGGAGCAGGGCCGCGAGGCCGGCGGCGCAATCCTGCATCGAACTCACCGCGAGCAGGTGCCGCGTGTACCCGTACGTCGTGGCGTGCATCCGCCCGCGGCCGGTCAGGGTCTCCTCGTCCCCGCCGAGCTTCTCGAGGAAGGCGAGGTTCGCCGGGATCTCGGTCCCGACGATCCGCACCTCGAACCGGGTGAGCACGTCGAGCGCCGATCGATCGGGCGCGCGCGCGATCACGAGTCCGATCGCGCGTGCGTACGCCTCCAGATACAACCCGTTCTGCCGGAAGTACTCGCGGAACGTCTCGTGCCGCAACGTGCCCGCCGCGATCTCGCGCACCATCGGATGCCCGATCGCGGCGGCCCACGTGTCGGCGCCGGCCTCGTGCAGCATCGCCGAGATGCTCCGCTCGCTCACCGATCCTCCGCTCCGGGGGCACGCATCCCCGCCAGCTGGTCGCCGCGGACGCTCGCGATGTGCATGCGGATCGCCCGCTCAGCCCCGTCGGCGTCGCCGCGTGCGATCGCCTCGACGATGGCGGCGTGCTCTTCGACCGAGGCTGCGACGCGCCCGGGGATCTCCTCGGTGAGCTTGCCGATCCGCGTGAGGTGTGCGCGCAGGGTCTCGATCAGGCTGCGGATGCGGACGTTCGCGACCTGCTCGAACACGATCTGGTCGAAGCTCCCGAGGAGCTCGGCGAGCAGGGCGAGGTCGCCGGCGTCTCGTGCCGCCCTGCTGCGATCGACGACGTCGCGCAGCGCCGCGAGCGTCTCCTCGTTGGCATCGGTGGCCGCCGCGCGGGCCGCGGCACCTTCGAGCAGCTCGCGGAGCTCGTAGATCTCCTCGAGGTCGCGCTCCGAATAGTCGGTCACGACCGCGCCCTTGAACGACGTCGCCTCGACGAGGCCTTCCTGTTCGAGGCGGCCGAGCGCTTCGCGCACGGGGGTCTTGCTCACACCCAGCTGGGTCGCGATCGCCGCCTCCCGCAGGGGCGCGCCCGGCTCCAACCGAAGATCGACGATCGCTCCCCGGATCTCCTCGTAGACCCAGTCCGTCACGAGCTGGCGATCGGGGCGCGGCTGGAAGACGGCACCCT
>JBKPRM010000210.1:0-2852 GCA_046734555.1 Actinomycetota bacterium
GATCGTGGGACGGTCGCTGAAGCTGTGCGGCCACCACGCACCGACGTCCTCGACGAGCGATCGCCACACGACGTCGACCGGTGCGTCGATCCGTACCTCGGCGTGCAGGTCGAATGCCACCGGCGTCTGGCTGTCCGTCAACAAGGCCATCATGCGCTCCTTCCTGTGGCTGCCACCGGCCGCTTGCGGTCAGGGGTCCGGGGGACGTCGCGAACGTCGGTCGTGGCGGTGCGCGCTTCCGCGACCGCCTTCAGCGCGAGGAGCTCGTCGGCAGATGTCTCCGCGAGGGGCCGGAGCCACCGCGCGTACACCTCGCGGATCGGCACCGGGTTGAGATGGTTGACGCGGGATCGCCCGACGCGCTCGACGACGATCAGCCCGGCCTCGTGCAGCACGCGCAGGTGATCCATCACGCCGAAGCGCGTCATCTCGGGGTGCGAGGCGCAGAGCTCCCCGGTCGTCGCGGCGCCGCCGCGGAGCTCGTCCAGCAGCGCCCGGCGCGTCGGATCCGCCAACGCCTTGAAGACCGCGTCCTGCCCGTCGTCCATATGTGAGCATATACTCACATATCCTCGGATGACCGTCAAGCCGGGAGGACGAGCACGTGCTCCCGGACGTCCTCTTCCTGGAACGAGCGCTCGAGCACGAACCCGCACTTCTCGAGGACCCGCCTCGACCCGACGTTGTGGTCAACGACGTGCGCCCGGAGCGGGCGGTGTCGATCGACGTCGAGGAAGGCGCGGAGGGCCGCGGTCGCGTAGCCCTTCCCCCAATGCTCGCGGCCGATCCAGTAGCCGACGTCTCGCTCGCCTTCGGCATCCCAGCTGCCGATCGAGCCGACGACCCGGCCGTCGGCGACGATCGTGCGCGCGAGCGTCGAGGGGTCCTCCCGGATCTTCGCCTGATGTGCGATGAAGGCGGGCAGGTCCCGCGACGGGAACGCGGCCATCGCGCTCGCTTCCGGATCGGTCTGGTGCTCGTAGAGGGTCGGGAGATCCGCGTCTATCGTCTCCCGGAGGGTGACCGCGGCGACCATCAGGCCGACGACGAGCGGAGCAGCGGGACGGGGTCTGCCACGCCCTTGAGCTCGGCGATCTCGGCAACCTTCAGGGGTGTCACCCCTGCATCATGCCGTGCCGACGGGCTCCCACACCATCAGCCGGACGGCAAGCACCACATCGAAGCCACCCGCCGTGCGCGGCCGGACCTCTCCCTCGACCGCACAGACGCGATCGTTCAGCCACGAGTAGCGCTCGTCGTCGCTGACGTGCTGGATCGTGCCGAGGAGCTGCCGCATGCCCGAGTCGGTCAGCGCCGCGAGACCTTCCCACTGGAACAGGATCGTTGCCCCGTCGTCGGTCTCGAGGGCGCCGCGGAACGATGGCTCGAGGGCGCCGTCGACGCGTCGCCGTGGATAGTTGGCCGCGCGGTACCTCGCCGAGAGGCGGCCGGTGGCTCGCCCCTCGGCGATCAGGAAGCTCTGTCCCTCGGTGCCGTCGGCACCCGTCCGGGTGACGCTCCACGACTCGGGGGTCGTGAAGGTCACCCGGTACAGGTCTTCGAGCTGCATCAGCGAGCCGCGAGCCCGGCGATCGTGGTGGGGAGGCCGCCCCACGAGCCGACCGCAGTGAGATCGCCGCTCATGTCGACGGACCAGCCGACGAGCTGCCCTTGGTCGGCGTCGATCGCGTAGAGGAACCGCCCGTCGCCGGACAGGCCCTCATCGCGGAGACCCGGCCGCCCATCCTCGGTGATCGCCGCGGTCGCGTCCTCGAGGGTCAGCGAACCGTCCATGCCGATGGCGTAGCGCGACACGGCGCCGTCTGCGAAGTTCGTCGTGAACGCGTACCGGCCGTCGTTGGAGATGACGGCCCAACAGATCTCGCTGCGGCCGTTGCCGATGCTCGCGGTCGCGGGCCTGATCATGTCGCCCTCGACGCGGTAGCTCGACGCGGCGGCGGCACCCTTCTTGGCGCCGAACGCCTCGGTGACGACGAGCGTTCCGTCGTTCGAGATCGCGAAGCCGTAGGGGGTCGCCCCCTGTGAGTCGATCGTGCGCGCGTCGCCGAGCATCCCGTCCATCCCGACCGCGTAGGCCGAGATCTTGTCGCCGCCGCGCTCGGTGACGATCAACGCGCGACCGTCGGGCGTGAAACCGACCTGCGCACCGTCGGGCGTCGACAGCGCACGCATCGCACCCTCGACCGGCACGAGGTCGCCGTCGACCAGGCGGTAGCCGCGGATCGTCGCGTCGCCTGTCGCGAGCACGAAGACGAGACCCCCGTGCTCGGTGACGCTGCGCGGCGCGGCGCCGGTGGGCACCGTCTTCGTCAGCTCGAGCGTCGCGCCGTTCACGGCGAACACGCTGACGTCGCGGCTCGCGACGTTGGTCACGAGCAGGTGGTGCCCGTCACGCGTCAGCGTGACCGAACCCTGTGACGGCAGGTGCGCCGAGCCATCGCCGGCGCCGCCGGTCGCGAACTCGCCCGCGGGTGCGAGCGTGCCGTCGGCCGCCCGCGAGAAGGCGATCACCTCGTTGTGCGCCGCGTTCGTCTGGACGAACACCGCACCATCCATGGACATCTCCATGCCATCCCCCTTTCGCCCCCTCCGGGGGCGTCGTTCCGGATGGCAGTGAGTGGTCGGGCGGCCGGGAGTCGTTACAAGCTCACGCGCCTTCTTCCGCGAGGCGCCGCAGGACGGGCAGGACCAGCCGGTCCTTGTCTCGCCCCGCCGCTTCCTTCGACCGGATGACGTCCGCCATATCGTGCAGACGACGGGCCCCTTACGCGTCGACCGCTGCTGCGAGTCGCGTTCGCAGGCTCGCCGCATCGAGGCCGAGATCTTCATCC
>JBKPRM010000211.1:0-2436 GCA_046734555.1 Actinomycetota bacterium
CCGCCCACCTGTTCGAGATGCTCACGCTCGAAGGCGCGCAGGCCGGTCTCTCTTGGCGAACGATCCTGCTGAAGCGGGAAGGCTATCGGCGCGCATTCGCGGGGTTCGACGCGGCAAAGGTCGCGCGCTTCTCACCTGCGCGTATCGACCGCATGCTGGCCGACCCGTCGATCGTGCGCAACCGCGCGAAGGTGGAGTCGACCGTCGCCAACGCGCGCGCGATCGTGGCGCTGGAGCGTGGCGGCACGAGGCTGGACGAGCTGCTGTGGTCGTTCGTCGGCGGGTCACCGAAGCGGAACCGTTGGCGCACGCTGGACGACCTCCCAGCGGAGACGCCGGAGTCTCGAGCGATGTCGAAAGAACTCAAGCGGCTGGGGTTCCGGTTCGTCGGCCCAACGGTGTGCTACTCCTTGATGCAAGCGGTCGGCATGGTGAATGACCACGTCACGGGGTGCTTCCGATGGCGCGACGTGCAGGCCACGAACTGACGGCGGACGCACGCGGTGTCATCGCATCGTTCGTCATCGACCGGGGTGGGAATGTGACCGTGACGTGCGCCACTGGTCCGCCGGGCAACGCGTAGCACCCTGCGCCGCTGAACCGCGGTCAGCCCATCACCGCGTCTCTGTGACGGGTCGTTCGATCGCCGCCCTAGAATCCATCGTATCCGGACGACCCGGAGGGAAGGATCTACGGATCGATGTCACCCACGATGACCCGGCTGACCGAGCCGATGGTTCGCGACGACGGCGTGCTGCGCACCGCCACCTGGGACGAGGCCCTCGATCGGGCCGCCGAGGGGCTGCGTCGCGCGATGGATCGCAACCCGGGCTGGGGAGCCGGGATCTTCAGCTGCTCGAAGGCGACCAACGAGATGAACTACGTGGCGCAGAAGTTCGCTCGCCAGGTCCTTCGAACCAACAACATCGACAGCTGTAACCGCACCTGACACGCACCTTCGGTCGTCGGTCTGGCGACCGTGTTCGGTGCCGGTGGCGGTACCAGCTCGTACGAAGAGGTCGAACACGCGGACCTCATCGTCCTGTGGGGATCGAATGCGCGTGCCGCGCATCCGATCTTCTTCCACCATGTCCTGAAGGCGATGGAGCGCGGCGCGAAGCTGGTCGTCGTGGACCCCCGGCGCACCGAGTCCGCGGAGTTCGCCGACGTGTGGCTCGGGATCGACGTCGGCACCGACATCGCGCTGTCGAACGCGATCGCGCGGGAGATCATCCACTCGGGCCTGACGCATCCGGCCTTCATCGCCGGCGCGACGCTGAACTACGAGGAGTACGCGGCGAGCGTCGAGGACTGGACGTTGGAGCGGGGGCAGCAGGTCACCGGCGTGCCCGCCGACGTGATCCGTGAGGTCGCGCACGCCTACGCCGCCGCCGAGAACGCACAGATCTGCTGGACCCTCGGCATCACCGAGCACCACAACGCGGTCGACAACGTCTTGGCGCTGATCAACCTGGGGCTGCTGACCGGCCACGTGGGCAGGTACGGGAGCGGTCTGAATCCATTGCGCGGCCAGAACAACGTGCAAGGCGGCGGCGACATGGGCGCGATCCCGAACAAGCTCCCAGGCTTCCAGGACCTCGAGAAGGACGTCGAGGCGCGCGACCGCTTCGAACGAGCGTGGGGGGTGCCGATCATGCCGAACTACGGCTGGCACCTGACGCACATGTTCGAGGCGATGGGCCGCGGCGAGCTGACCGCCGTGTACTGCATCGGTGAGAACCCGGCGACCTCCGAGGCGGATCAGGACCACGCCGTACATCTGCTCGAGGGCCTCGACACGCTGATCGTGCAGGACCTCATGATGACGGCGACGGCCGAGCTTGCCGACGTGGTTTTCCCGGCGTCGAACGCATCGTTCGAATCGGAGGGAACCGTCACGAACTCGGAACGCCGGGTGCAGCGGGTGCGCAAGGCGCTCGAGCCGCCGGGCGAGGCGCGAGACGACATCTGGATCATCGCCCAGCTCGCGAAGCGTCTCGGGTATGACTGGGGGGACCCGACGGCGCAGCAAGCCTGGGACGAACTCCGCTCACTGTCGCCCATGCACGAGCTCATGTCCTGGGACCACATCGAGGAGCTCGGCGGTATCCAATGGCCGTGCAACGACGAGTACCCGAACGGTGCGCAGTTCCTGCACGAGCGTCTTTGGCGCTTCGATGACCTCGAGCGTCAGGGGCCGAAGGCGCCATTCAGCGTCGTGATCGACGAGCCCCCGGTCGACGAGCTCACCGAGGAATACCCGTTGCGGCTGACGACGGGCCGCAGGCTCGAGTCCTACAACACCGGGGTGCAGACGAATCAGTTCTCCTCGCCGTTGCACCGTGGAGAGTCGCTGGATCTCTGCCCGGAGGACGCCGACGCATTGGGTGTTGCCGAGGGCGAACGGGTGCGGATCGTGTCGCGACGGGGCGCGAT
>JBKPRM010000212.1:0-3668 GCA_046734555.1 Actinomycetota bacterium
GTGCAGCTGCGGGTGATCGCGGTGCCCGGCGGTTGGCGCTGGAAGCGGACCATCGGATCGGGCGAGCGTAGCAACTCCTGCCGGGGGCTCAGCGGGCTCTGGGAGCACTCAGTAATATCCCCTGACCTGTTCGCTTCCCACGAAGGAGCCCGCGTTGAAGAGCTACGACGCGAACGAGATCCGCAACGTCTTGCTGGTCGGCCACGCGGGAGCGGGCAAGACCTCACTGCTGGAAGCCATGTTGTTCACTTCGGGTGCGCTCACGCGGATGGGCACGGTCGAGGAGGGCAACACCGTCTCGGACCACGACCCCGACGAGCAGCGCCGGCAGCTCTCGGTCTCGCTGGCGATGGCCCCCGTGGAATGGAAGGGCGTGAAGATCAACGTGCTGGACGCCCCCGGCACGGCCGACTTCATCGGTGACCTCCGCAACGCGATCCGGGCCGCCGACGCGGTCCTGCTCGTCGTCTCGGCCGTCGACGGCGTGGAGGTTCAGACGGAATACGCGTGGGAGCTCGCGGTCGAGGAGGGACTTCCCCGGGCGATCTTCGTGAACAAGCTCGACCGCGAGCGTTCCGACTTCGAGGGGACGCTCGCACAACTCGTGTCGAGCTTCGGCAACCAGGTCGCGCCATTCGAGCTGCCGATCGGGACGGAACACGAGTTCAAGGGCATCGCCGATCTGCTCCATGAGAAAGCCGACCTCTACCCCGACGGGCCGAACGCCGAGGAGTCGGAGTGGCCGGACGACCTGCACACGATGGCCGACCCGGCGCGCGAGAAGCTGATCGAGGCCGTCGCGGAATCCGACGATGCGCTGATCGAGGAATACCTCGAGACGGGATCGCTTCCCGAAGAGCACATCGTCTCGGGAGCGAAAGATGGATTCGCGCGGGCGCGGCTCGCGCCGGTGATCTGCGGCTCGGCCGCGAAGGCGATCGGTGTCGACCGGTTGCTCGACTTCATCGTCGAGGAGTTCCCGTCACCGGTGGACCGCGGTGCGATCACCGTCGTCGGCGCCGGCGACGCGGAGGAGACGCGCGAGCCCGACGCCGGCGGCCCGCTCTGCGCGTACGTGTTCAAGACCGTCTCGGACCCGTTCGTCGGCCACATCACGATGTTCCGCGTGTTCTCGGGGCAGGTCCGGCCCGATTCCAGCGTGTACGACGCGACCGCCGGAACGGAGGAGCGGATCGGACAGCTGTTCACGCTCCGCGGCAAGGAGCACGACAACGTGCCGTCGGTGGTCGCCGGGGACATCGGTGCCGTGGCGAAATTGCAGCACGCGCACACCGGCGACACCTGGTCGACCAAGGACAAGCCGGTGACGCTTCCCGCCGTGTCGTTGCCCGAGCCGCTGCTCGCGTACGCGATCGCGCCGGCGTCGAAGGGCGAAGAGGACAAGCTCGCCACCGGGCTCACCCGCCTCCGCGAGGAGGATCCGTCGTTCCGCGTCGACCGGGTCGAAGAGACGCACGAGACCGTGATCTTCGGGATGGGCGAGGCGCACCTCGACGTCCAGATGAACCGCTTGAAGTCGAAGTTCGGGGTCGACGTCGTGCACCAGCCGGCCAAGATCGCCTACCGAGAGACGACCAAGGGATCGGCGAAGGGCCACGGTCGGCACGTGAAGCAGTCGGGCGGCCACGGCCAGTACGCGATCTGTGATATCGATCTGTCACCCACCCCGCGCGGCGAAGGCTTCGTGTTCGAGTCGAAGATCGTCGGCGGCGCGATCCCGTCGCAGTTCATCCCGTCGGTCGAGAAGGGCATCGTGAAGACGATGGCCGAGGGCGTGATCAGCGGGAACCCGATGGTCGACCTGCACGTCGCGCTCGTGGACGGGAAGTTCCACTCCGTGGACTCATCGGATATGGCCTTCCAGGTCGCCGGCTCGCTGGCGCTCAAGGAGGCGGTCGAGGCCGCAGGTGTCGTGCTGCTCGAGCCGGTCGTGTCACTCGAGGTGGTCGTGCCCGAGAGCTTCACCGGCGACATCATGGGCGACCTCAACTCGAAGCGCGGCAAGATCCAGGGCATGGACCAGATCGGCGGCGGCAAGCAGCGGATCCGCGCACTCGTGCCGCAGAGCGAGGTGGCGCGCTACGTGATCGACCTGCGCTCGATGACGGGCGGCCGTGGCGCGTTCACGATGGTCTTCGACCACTACGAGGAGATGCCGCAGCACCTCGCGTCGAAGGTGATCCAGGAGTATCAGAAGGCTCGCGAGGAAGCCCAGAAGAAGTAACGATGTCCAGCGATCCGTACGCCCATCTGAAGGAACGGGCGTGGCGAGAGATCACAGAGATCGACGGGCGCCTCGAACGCGGTGAGATCGACGAAGCTGGCTGGCATAGGTCCATCGCTGCGATCATCGTTCCCGCGTACCTCGCCGCCGAAACACCCTGGCAGGGCTCGGGGAAGTTCGGGACGGCCGAGGATTGGAAGTATTCGAGGAGCCTGATCGCGGACGCCATCGACCGTGGTGGGACCTTCCTCGATGTCGGCTGCGCCAACGGCTACCTGATGGAATGCCTGCCGCGCTGGACCCGATACCCCATCGAACCGTACGGCCTCGAGATCGCCCCCGAGCTCGCGTCTCTCGCGCGGGAGCGACTTCCCGCGTGGTCCGATCGGATCTGGATCGGCAACGCGCTGACCTGGGAACCGCCGAGGCGATTCACGTACATCCGTGCCGGATTGGAGTATGTGCCGGCGCGGCGACGCCATGACCTCGTGGCGCACCTGCTGGGTCGGTGCGATCGCCTCGTGATCGGCGTGTTCAGCGAACAGAGACACGAACACGTCACGGAAGAGCTCATCGAGTCGTGGGGCTTCTCGGTCACCGGCCGCACCGAGCGTGACCATCGCGACCCGATCCTGGCCTACCGCTGCTTCTGGATCGACCGTTGACTCAGCCGCGGATGGCGGCGACGATCAAGAGCACCCAGCCGACCAGCAAGAGCACACCCCCGATCGGGGTGATCGCCCCGAGCCTGCGGCGGTCGGTGAGCGCGAGCGCGTACAGGCTGCCGCTGAACACCACGCTCCCCGCGACGAAGCACCAACCTGCTGCGGCCGCCGCGCCGCTCTCCCATCGGGTCGCAGCGAACCCCGCCACGATCGTGGCGAGCGCGTGCCACAGCTGGTAGTCGGCGGCGGTCTTCCAGGTATCGAGACGCGCCGGGCCGATCCGTTCCCGTACCGCATGCGCCCCGAACGCGCCGGCCGCGACCCCGATGAGGCCGAGTGCGGCGCCGACGGCGAGCAGGGCGCGGCCCACTACGGGCGCGCCTCGAGCAGGAACGGCAACACGATGTCGTCGAACGCCTCGGGCTTGCGAAGGTTGACGACGTGGTCGGCGCCATCGATCTGTACCTCGCGGGCCGCCGGGATGCCCGCGGCGATCACCTCGCTCGTTCGCCGACTGAAGGGCGGATCGTGCTCCGCCTTGATGACCAGCGTCGGCACGTCGATCTCGTGCAGCCTGTTCGCGGCCGGCGGCTCCAGGGCGATCTCAGCGCCCTCGTCCATCGTGAGCTCGTGCAGGTTGTCGAACGCGATCCGACGGATCGCCGCACCCGCATCGTCGTCCGTGCCGAGCGGCGCCCAGACGCGAAGGCGCGCCTCCTGCGCCGCGAGCATGTTGCCCTCGTCATAGGCACGGTAGG
>JBKPRM010000213.1:0-5921 GCA_046734555.1 Actinomycetota bacterium
CCGTGATCTATCTCGTCTTCAACGAGGGCTACGAGGCAACGCAGGGAGAGCTGCTACGAGCGGATCTGTGCACAGAGGCGATCCGGCTCGCCCGGCTGGTCGATCACCTCGCTCCCGCAGACCCCGAGACGGCGGGGCTGCTCGCGTTGCTGCTGCTGCAGCACGCGCGGCTAGATGCGCGGACCGACGCTCGCGGCGACCTCGTCGTGCTGGAGGACCAGGATCGCGCGCGGTGGGATCACGCGATGATCGACGAGGGGCTCGCGTTGCTCGCCGTCCCCGTCGAGGAGCCGGGCCCCTACCGGCTGCAAGCGGAGATCGCCGCCTGCCACGCGGCGGCGCCTCGCCCCGGGGACACCGACTGGCCGCGGATCGCCTCGGTGTATGCACAGCTCGCCGGGGTGCGGCCGTCCGCGGTGGTCGAGCTGAACCGCGCGGTCGCCGTCGCGATGGCCGACGGGCCCGACGCCGGCTTGCGGATGTTGGAACCGCTCGCCGACGCGTTGGACCGGTACCACCTGTTCCACGCGGCGCGCGCCGACCTGTTGCGACGGGCGGGGCGCGACGCCGAGGCTGCGGCGTCCTACGACAGGGCGCTCACGCAGGTCGGCAACGATGCGGAGCGCCGGTACCTCGAACGGCGCCGCGCATCGCTCTCGGCCTGAGCCGAGTGCTCCCCCAAGTCCGAGCCGTGCCCTAGCATCAGGGCCGCAGATGCTCTTCCCTACCGTCGACTTCGCGCTGTTCTTCTGTCTGGTCTACCTCGGGCACTGGATGCTGAACCACAACGCCCGGGCGTGGAAGGCGTTCATGATCGTCGCCAGCTACGTCTTCTACGGCTGGTGGAACCCGCGCTACGTCTTCCTGCTCGCGGGGGTGACGGCGATCAGCCAGCTCGCCGCGATCACGGTCTCTCGACAGGAGGATCAGCAGCGGCGGATGTGGGCGATGGGCGTCGGAGTCGCGCTCACGATCGCCCCGCTCGTGTTCTTCAAGTACTACGGGTTCTTCGCGGTGAACGTGACGAACGCCGCGACGTCGCTGCACTCCTCGATCCAGCCGCCCCTGATCCGCGTGGCGCTGCCGGTCGGCGTGTCGTTCTACACGTTCATGGCGATCAGCTACATCGTCGACGTGTACCGACGAACGTTCGGCGTCGCGTCGTGGATCGACGCGACGCTGTACCTCTCGTTCTTCCCGCACCTGGTCGCGGGACCGATCGTGCGACCGGCCGAGCTGATCCCCCAGCTGGACGTCCGGCGAGACGCGCGACACGTCGACGTCGTCGACGCGGGGTGGCTGATCCTCGGCGGCTTGTTCAAGAAGGTGGTGATCGCGAATTACCTGGCGGCCGCGATCGTCGACCCCGTCTTCGGAGAGCCGACCCGGCATGCGTCGCTCGAGATCGGCGTCGCGATCGTGGCGTATGCCGTACAGATCTACTGCGACTTCTCCGGCTACACCGACATCGCGATCGGCGTCGCGAAGATGCTCGGGTTCCGATTCCCGCAGAACTTCGATCGGCCCTACAGCGCGCGGTCGGTCCAGGAGTTCTGGCGCCGGTGGCACATGACGCTGTCCCGGTGGTTGCGCGACTACCTGTACATCCCACTCGGCGGCAACCGGAAGGGCACCGCTCGCACCTACGTGAACCTCATGATCACGATGCTCCTCGGCGGACTCTGGCACGGCGCGGCATGGCACTTCGTCGTGTGGGGCGGGCTGCACGGCGCGTACCTGTCGGTCGGCCAGTGGAAGCGCACCTTGCGGGAACGCGGCGTGCTGGCGATCCCACCGGATACCCGCTTCGTCGCTGCGATGCAGTGGGTATCGACCTTCGCCCTCGTATGCGTCGGCTGGGTGTTCTTCCGGGCCGACTCTGTCGCGGGGGCGGTCGGCATGCTCGCGCGGCTCGTGTCGTTCGCGGGCGGCCCGACGCCACTGGTGACGTTCCCGGTGATCCTGGCGATCGCGGTCGGGATGCTGACACAGTTCGTGCCGCGCGCCCCCGGCGAGGCGCTCCGGTCGGTCGTCTCGCGGCTGCAGCCGGTGCCGATGGGGATCGCGGCCGCTCTGGCGCTGTTCGTGATCACCACGCTCGGGCCGCGCGGGGTGGCCCCCTTCATCTACTTCCAGTTCTGATGAGCGACGACGAACGCACGCCCGACGATCCGCGCCAGCCTCGGTCGATGCCGGCGGGCCGCGTGCTGATCGTGATCGTGGTGACGCTCGTCGTGTGGGCGGTGCTCTATGCCCCGGAGCTCAAGCGCTCCGCCGAGGCGGCCGACGTCGGCAGCAGACGAAGCGTCGCGCTGTCGCTCCTCGATCCCGTCGTGTGGGTGACCGATCACGTCGGGCTGACCTCGGCGGCGGACGCCGCGGCCAGGCTCGCGGGACGGGACCCGAACGCGCCGGTCGGCGACATCGACGTCGGCACCGACGAGCTGCCGCCGGCGCCGACCGGCTCGCCGGAGCCGTCGAAGACCCAGGAGCCGCCCGAGCACGACACCGACATGCGGGAGCCGACGACCGACCGGCAGTTGCGCGTCGCGATCGTCGGTGACTCACTCGCGCAGGGGATCGGGTACGCGGCCGACAGCGTCTTCAAGCCGTTCTGGACCGAGGTGTTCAAGCAGGGCCGCATCTCGACGGGGCTCGCGCGTCCGGACTTCTTCAACTGGCCCGACCAGATGCAGACGATCGTCGATCGCGCCGACCCGGACCTCGTCTTGATCATGCTCGGCGAGAACGACAACCAGGGCCTGCTGTATCCGGACGGCTCGCTCGAGCAGGACATCGGCACCTGGGAGTGGGCGAGCCACTATCAGGAGCGGGTCGAGCACTTCGCGCAGATCGCGGCGAGCGGGGGCGCGCACGTGATCTGGATCGGGCTCCCGAACGAGCCGGATAAGGGTCGCTGGGACTTCATCCAGAAGCAGGACAGCATCTTCGAGACGGTCGCCGCCGAGTTGCCGAACGTCGCCTACTACGACACGTGGGACGAGTTCGCCGCACCGGACGGGGGCTACACCGCCTACTACCACGACGGGTCGAAGGTGCGCGAGATCCGCGCGCCCGACGGCGTGCACTTCAACACCGACGGGTACGCGCTCGTCGTCGAGAAGGCCGCGCAGTTCGCCACCAAGGAGTTCGAGCTCGACCCGAAGACCTACGGCGGCTGAGCGGTCGCGACGTCAGCCGATCGGTGGCACGTCGGGGAGCTCCTCGAGCGCGGACTCCTCGGCGGCCGGGTCGAACTCGACCTCGGGCAGCCGCCCGTTCAGGTAGTCGTCGTAGGCCTGCATGTCGAAGTCGCCGTGACCCGACAGCCCGAACAAGATCACACGCTCCTCGTTCGCGTCGCGAGCAGCGATCGCCTCGTTGATCGCGCCGCGGATCGCGTGCGCCGACTCGGGCGCGGCGATGATCCCCTGGGTCTTCGCGAACTGGATCCCCGCCTCGAACACGTCGTTCTGCGTGTAGGCGGCAGCCTGCATGTGCCCTTCGTGCACGAGCAGCGACAGCGAGGGGGCGTCTCCGTGGTAGCGAAGTCCTCCTGCGTGCACCGGTGCCGGGACGAACGTGTGACCGAGGGTGTACATGGGCACGAGCGGCGCCATGCCGGCCGTATCGCCGAAGTCGTAGGCGAACGTGCCCTTCGTGAGGGTCGGGCACGCGGCGGGCTCCGTCGCCAGGAACCGCATCTCCGGCTTCGAGCCCGACAGCCGGTCCGCCATGAACGGGTACGCGAGCCCCGCGTAGTTCGAGCCGCCGCCGACGCAGCCGATCACCACGTCGGGCGTGTCGCCGGCGAGCTGCATCTGGGCCTTCGCTTCCAGGCCGATGACCGTCTGGTGCAGCAGCACGTGGCCCAGCACGGATCCGAGCGCGTACTTGATCGACCCGCCGCTCGTCGCGGCGGTCTCGACCGCTTCACTGATCGCGATCCCGAGCGATCCCGTCGAGTCGGGGTGCTGCTCGAGGATCGCCTTGCCCGCCTGCGTCGTCGGTGACGGCGAGGGCGTCACCTCGGCGCCGAACGTCTCCATGAAGATCCGCCGGTACGGCTTCTGCTGGTAGGACGCCTTGACCATGAAGACCTGGCAATCGATCCCGAAGAACGCGCACGCCATCGACAGGGCCGAGCCCCACTGCCCGGCGCCCGTCTCGGTCGCGATCCGTTTCGTACCTCCCTCCTTGTTGTAGTAGGCCTGCGCGATCGCGGTGTTGGGCTTGTGCGACCCGGCCGGCGACACGCCTTCGTACTTGAAGTAGATCCGTGCCGGGGTCTGCAGCGCTTGCTCGAGCCGCGTGGCGCGGTACAACGGCGAGGGCCGCCAGAGGCGGTACACGTCGAGCACCTGGCCCGGGATGTCGATCCACTGATCGGTGCTGACCTCCTGCAGGATCAGCGACTCGGGGAACAGCGGGAGCAGATCGGCGGGACCGACGGGCTCGTGGGTTCCCGGGTGCAACGGCGGCAGCGGCTGCATGCCCGCCTGCACGATCGACGGCATGATGTTGAACCACGACGTCGGCATCTGGTCCTGGGACAGATCGAAGCGCGTCTGCTCGGTCATCGCGACCTCCTCGAGGGCGGAAGGCGGAGCGTAGCCGCTCCCCCAGTGACCCGCCACCGGCTACGCGACCGGTGTTCCCGACACCTCGATCCAGCCGTCGTCCTCGCGCGCGGCATACAGCGGCAAGGGGTCGCGCGCCGGGCCCGCCACCGGCTCGCCGGTCTCGAGGTCGAACACGCTCTCGCATTCGGCGCACGTGACCTGCGACGACCGGTCGTCGAACGAGGCTTCCGCGAGCGAGCACCCGTTGCCAGTGCAGGTCTCGGCGAACGCGAACAGCCGCCGTTCGTCGTGCGCGACCGCCACCCTGCCGCTCGGCAGATCGAACGCCCGGATCTCGCCCTCGGGGATCTCGGCGAGCGTGCCGACGCGGACCTGCTCTGGGCTCATGCGCCCCTGACGGCCAGGAAGGCGCGCTGCAGGACGGTCGCCGTCCCGAGGACCGCGAGCAGCGCGAGGACCGGCAGCATCGCTCCCGGGATCAGCAGCCCGATCGCGAGCGCGATCACGCGTTCCAGCCGCTGGAACAACCCCTCTGTCAGCACGACCTTCGCCGCCTCAGCCTCGGCCCGGACGTGGCTCACCGCGACCGACACGACGAGCGTGATCAGCGCCAGCACGGCTGCGGTCGTCTGCCCGTCACCCGCAAGTCGCCAGAACAGACACGAGAACAAGATCATGTCCGAGACGCGGTCCAGGACCGAGTCCATGAACGCCCCGGAGCGGCGCGTCTCGCCGCGGTGTCGAGCCACCGACCCATCCATCACGTCGAACGTGCCGCCGAGGATCAGCGCGACACCCGCCCACGACCACTCGCCGGCGACGATCAGGGCGCCGCTGACGACGTTCGCGATCAACGCGAGGATCGTGAGCTGGTTCGGACTGAGGCCCGTCCACAGCAGGAAGGCGAGCACGGCGCGATACGGCCACGCGAATATGTGTTGCGCTGCGCCCCCGGCCGCCCCCTCACTCTTCCTGGGTGCGGGCATGTCCCGCACGCGTGGGGCTTCGCGTGGCCGCCGGCGCCCGTGCTCGACGTTCATCCGGCTCAGCCGGCGAACGGCTCGAGCGCCACGATCCGGTACCGGAACGTGCCGCCGGGCGCTTGGTAGGCGACCTCGTCGCCGACCGCGGTCCCGACCAACGCGGAGCCGAAGGGCGACCCGATCGTCACGGTCCGTGCGCCGGGCGCCTTCTCCTCCGTGTGCTCGGCGATCAGGTAGGTCTCGTCGTCCTCGTCGTCGTCGTCGAGCGGCTTCACCGTGACGAGCATCCCGGGTCCGACCTCGTCGGCGTGCGAGGGGGCCTCGAGGATGTCTGGGTCTCGCAGCATGTGCTGGA
>JBKPRM010000214.1:0-4735 GCA_046734555.1 Actinomycetota bacterium
GGATAGTGCACGCCGGTGTGCACGCGCGAGTACGCGACCGCCGAGGCGGCGAGCCGGATCGGCACGGCCGCGACGGGAAGCGTGCCGCCGACCGCCGCGGCGAAGGCGAATCCTGAGGCGGCGTGCCCCGAGGGGAACGAGGGTGACAGCGGCATCGCGACGTGGCGGGCGGCCGGCACCTGCGCGGCGTCCCGATCGGGGCGTTCGCGCTTCCCTGCGAGCTTCAACGGTACGTTCACGATCAGCGAGTTGAGACCGACCGCGGTGACACCTGCCACCGCGACGCGGCGCCCCGTCCGGCCGCCGATCGTCGCGATGACGGCCGCCGTCCCGAGCCAGAGCGTGGAGTTGTTCGCGAGTTCAGAGAGCCGGCGCATCGGCTCGTCGAGATCGGGGGTCGGCGTCACCGCGACCGCGCGGTAGATCGCGAGGTCGAGCTCGGCGAGCTGGCGGAGCACGCGCCGCAGGCGCGGCTGCTGCCGGACCGTCGGCTCGAGCCGGGATGCGAGCCGTGCCGCCGGCGGCGAAACCTCCGGCGGCATGCCTGATGTCTCGGACATCTCGTTCATCCTCCTCGCGGTTCGATCGGTGCGGGGCGCCCCATGGCCACCTGCCACACGCCGGCGAGCGCCGAGCGCCAGTGCAGCGCCCGGCTCGCCGGGGAGTACCCGATCGCCGTTTTCGGCAGTCGGATCCGCACCGGGCGGTCACGGATCGAGAACCGCAAGGGCGGCGCCATCGTGCGCGCCTCGCCGTCGATCCCCACGTCGACGGGGCCGCCGGATGTGACCTCGAAGGTGCGCGCGGTCCACGAACGATACCCGTCGTGCCGCTCGGGGTGCCTCGCCGCGAACGCTGCCACGAGCGACGCCATCGACCGGTCGTCGGTGATCTCGAGCGTGATGATCTGCAACTGGTGCTCCTCGAGGCTGGTCCGGCTGGTCATCCCCTCGAGCGTTTCGCCGTACGCGCCGTTGGAGACCTGGATCAGGTGCGCACCGTCGTGGTGCGTTCCCTCCTCGTCGGTGTATCGCAGGTCGAACGGCGGCGAGTCCGGCGAGAGCGCGTCCTGCAGGGTGTTGAGGGTCGTGTCGACCTTCGCCTCTCGATATTCCGGCGATCGAACGATCGTCGCGTAGATGCCGAGCGATACGTTGTTGACGAAGACCTCGCCGCTCACGTCTCCGAGGTCGATCCGGCGTTCCACCGCCTCGCCGAACGCGTCGAGCGCGCCGACGACGTCGTCGCGGTCTGCCCCGAGATCCATGGCGAAGTGGTTCCTCGTGCCCGCCGGCACCACGACCATCGGAACATCCCGCTCCGCCGCGATGCTCGCGACGAGCGCCTGCGAGCCATCGCCGCCCGCCATCCCGATCACGTCGGCGCCACGGTCGATCGCGTCCCGCATCAACGCTGCGAGATCGGTTCCCTCGTCGAGCATCTCGACGTCGATCCCGCGCTCGCGCGCAGCGTCCGCGAGCCCGGTGCGGCCTGCCTTCCCATCGCCCGAGCGCGGGTTCACGACCAAGAAGCCGTGGCCGGCAGGCGGAACCGGACGGCCGGGCACAGGGGCGTCCTTCAGCGATCGCGCGTCGCGACCGAGGGCCATGCGTCCGAGGAACCCGGCGCCGATCAGGCTCACCACACGCGCGGTCGACACGATCGCAGCGACGGGCCCCCCGATGAACCCCGTCAGGAGCACGCCGATCAGCGCCACGATGCACACCGCGACCGCGACCCGCTTGCGGATCCCCGCCCGGGTGACCGCGAACCACGCCGCAGCGATCGCGATCAAGACGAGCGGGACGGCGATCGCCGACCGTTCCAGGTCCACGGCGACCAGCGAGACGGTGAGCACCAGGAACGTGACGCCAAGCGCGATGCTCGCGATCGCGGCGGTGCGCCGGCGACGCCACGCTCCGGACCCGGCCGGGGCCGCGGCCCTCAGGGTTGCGCTCCGGCGGTCGACGCGTGGATGTCGCGCAACATCCGCAGGATCTCGTCCGTCTCGTCGTTGCGCTTCTGGACGGTCTCCCACTGCTGATCGGCGACGATCTGGCGCCGTTCGTCGGCGCGGTTCTGGCTGATCAGGATGAACGTCGACAGGAAGATCGCCTCGAGCGACACGATCATCGTCAGCAGGCCGTATGGGTACTGCTCGACCGGGATCGTGAGCCACAGCCCGAACCAGGCGATGTGGACGTAGACGAACACCATCGAGCCGGCGAAGGCGGTGATGGTGTCGGCGATCCTCGCTTCGAGCCGTTGTTGTCGCTGACGCGCGTGCTCGCGGAGCGCCGGGTTGCCGAGGTGGCGCCGCTCGCTCCCGTGATCCGATGTGCTCATGCTGCTCCCCCCTTCAGCGAACGGGGGAGTCGTCGGCCAACGACGCCCGGGTAGCGGATCGACATGGTCCCCCGACGCGCGATGTCACTGTGGAGGCTCAATCTAGCCCGGGACGTCGGTTGCCGCCGGAGCGACCGCCGCGGGTACGCTCGTCGCCGATGCGTCGTGCAGCGGTGGCATTCGTGCTCGCAGCGCTCGCCGTGGGCGTCGGCGCGCCACCGGCCGCCCGTTCCGCACCGCCGGTCGTTCGCGACATCGGCGCGATGGTCGGGTTCCGCCGGCACGAGTCGAGCTACACGATCGCGGTTGCCGACGTGAACCGCGATCGGTGGCCGGACGTCCTGATCGGCCACCACGGCTCACGGCCGGCCGAGCTCTTCATGAACCAGCCCGATGGCGAAGGGGGCACGTTCGGTTTCGAACCGGTCATGCGGCTGGTCGACACGATCCACGCGCGGCCCGATCGCCACGGCTGCATCTTCGGCGACCCCAACGTCGATCACCTGATCGACATCCTGTGCCTGAAGGGTGCACAGCAAGGCACGGCCGAGAAATGGAACGAGCTGTGGATCCAGGGTCCGCAGGGCGTCTGGACGGACGAGGCCCACGCCTGGGGTATCGAGGATGTCTGGGGCCGCGGCCGGCATCCCGCGTGGATCGATCTGAACCAGGACCGGTTCCCGGATCTGTTCATCGGCAACGACGAGCCTCGCCAGGACGCGCACCTGACACCGAACCGCACGTACGTGAACGTCGACGGGAGGCGGTTCCGTGAGGTGAACCTCGGCATCACACGCCAGGACGGCTCGGCATGCGTGCAGGTCTTGGACGTGAACGGCGATGGGCGCGACGACCTCTTGTTGTGTGGCGACGAACGGACGCTGCTCGACGTGCGCACCGCTGGCGGATTCGTCGACGAGGCCGCGCGCTACGGCGTGCCCGCGTTCCCCATCGCCAACGGCGCTGAGATCGTCGACGTCAGCGGCGACGGGGTCGCCGACCTGATGGTGGTGCATCTCTACGAGCTGCTGGTCCGGGTGGGACACCCGGACGGCTCGTTCGGATCACCGGTGTTGACGAGGACGCTCGGCCACGGACACGGGCTCGCGATCGGCGACGTCGACGGCGACGACACACCCGACATCTACGCGGTCGACGGTTGCGTTGATCGGGTCAACCAGCCGGACGTCTTGTTGCTCAACGGCGGTGACGGGACGCACTGGACACAGATCGGGCTGCCGCCGTTGCCCGCGGGCGAGCTCGCGGGGTGCGGCGACACGGCGGCCATGGTCGACTTCGATCGCGACGGGAAGCAGGACATCGTCGTGCTGAACGGTGGCGGCAACGATCAGCCGCTCGACCTCGACGGGCCCGACCAGCTGCTCACGCTGGGGTCGTGGCGTCCCCCCGGCTGAGGCTCAGTCGTCCTTCCAGGGATCGCCGAACCGGTCGTCGTCGCCTCGACGGCGCCGTGCCTCTGGCCTGGGCCCGACGGGCCGCGAATCACGGCGGGCGATCACGGCGGCGATCGCGGCCACGATCGCGAGCCCGGCGAGCACGACGATCACCCAGACGGGAACGCCCTGCGACCCGCCCGTCCCCGCGGCCGGGCTCGAGCCGGCGGTCTGGCCGACCGCGAACAGACCGAAGCGCTCGATGTTCGCGACGACGAGCTGTTGGCCCAGATGGTTGGTGCTCGGCAGCGCTTCCCACGTGTGACCATCCGGCGACGTGAGGACCGTGTCGTCGAAGCCGCCGAACACGGCCGGATAGGCGAGCATCAACTGCGCCTGCGCGCTCAGCTGGGTGACATGGTCGCCGGACGGGCGGTAGGCCGCGCTGATCCGCACGACGTTTCCGGCGATCTGGAACCCGTCGGGGACCACGGCACTGGGCTCTGGCGCGGACGGGACGATGCGCAGCACCGCGCCGCGCGCCCCTTCCTGGGGGGCGATCGCGCCCGGCGCCAGACTGAGCGTCGTCTGATAGTTGGCGGTCGCATAGACGCCCGGCGCCGAGCCCCTCTGCGGGTCGTAGGTCGCGCCGGCGGGGGTCATCACGACGGTCTTCGTATCCGGCCGCTGGTTCGTCGATGCGAGCGCCGGAGGTGGGTCCACCCATTGGTAGGCAGGCGGCGGCGCGAGCCCGTCGAGGATCGGCCGTCTCGCCAACGGATCGAGGCGCGCGCTCACGAGGGCAGCCGCGATGTAGCAGGCGATCACGACGATGCCGATCGCGAGCGCGCGCCCGCGCCTCACGTCGCGATCCGGATCGGTTCGACCGCCGTGGTCGCGAACCGAGGCGGCCAGACCACCGCGCGCTCGCCGGGCGAGACCCACTCCCAGATCACGCTGGTCGCGCGCAGGTTCAACCCCGCGCGGGGTGTTCC
>JBKPRM010000215.1:0-4851 GCA_046734555.1 Actinomycetota bacterium
ATCTTCCGCAAGCTCGGCGTCACGAACCGGACGCAGGCCGCGATGATGGCCGTGCAGATGGGTGTCGGGCCGGTTCCGGGCGCGCTGCTGACCGAGCCGTAGGTCAGCTGCCGAAGTCGCGGTAGTACCGGCTGGGCGTCGGGCCTCGCTGGCCCTGGTACTTGTTGCCCGCCGACCCGTAGGGCGTTTCTGCCGGCGACGTCAGCCTGAAGAACGAGATCTGCCCGATCTTCATCGCCGGGTACAGCGTGATCGGCAGGTTCGCAACGTTGCTGAGCTCCAAGGTCAAGTAGCCGTCCCAGCCGGGATCCACGTAGCCGGCCGTCGAATGGATCAGCAGTCCGAGTCGCCCGAGCGAGGACTTGCCCTCCAGCCGCGCGACGAGATCGTCTGGCAGCGCCACGCGTTCGAGCGTCGATCCGAGCACGAACTCACCGGGATGCAGGATGAACGGCTCGTCCGGCTTCACCTCGACGAGCTCGGTCAGGTCCGGCTGCTCCTCCCGGACGTCGATATAGGGGTAGCGAGAGTTCGCGAACACGCGGAACTGGCTGTCGACGTGGAGGTCGACCGAGGACGGCTGGATACACCGCTCGTCGAACGGCTCGATCGTGATGCGGCCGGACTCGATCTCTGCGCGGATGTCGCGGTCGGACAGGATCATCGGCGCGTGATGCTATCCGGCGTTGGAGACCTCGACCCACCGGATCAGGGTCTTCGCCGCCTCGCCGTCGTCGATCGCGCGCGCCGCGGTCGCCATCCCTTCCTCGAGCGTCTCGGCGAAGCCGGCCACCTGCAGCGCCGCCCCGGCGTTGAGAACGACGACCTCTCGCTGCGCACCGGGCTCACCGTCGATGATGCGTCGCGCGATGTCGGCGTTGTACGAGGCGTCACCACCCGCGAGATCCTCCGGTTTCACCTTGCCGAGGCCGACCTTCGACGGATCCAGGTGGGTCTCTCGGACGTTGCCGTCCTTCACGTCGTAGACGGTCGAGAGATCCGTCGTGGTCAGCTCATCGAGCCCATCGACGCCACGGAACAGCATCGCGCGGGTGCCCCGGCGGGCGAGGACCTCGGCCATCAACGGCAGCATCCGTTCGTCGGAGACGCCGACGACCTGCGCGTAGGGACGTGCCGGGTTCGTCAGCGGCCCGAGGAAGTTGAACACCGTCGGCACGCGAAGCTCGGCGCGGACCGGCGCGGCATGGGCCATCGCCGGATGGAACGTGCGCGCGAACATGAAGCCGATGCCGGCCTCGTCCAGGCACCGTTCGACGCCCGTGGCATCGAGGTCGATCTTGACGCCCAGCTCCTCGAGCAGGTCCGCGGAACCGCAGTGACTGGACGCCGCTCGGTTCCCGTGCTTCGCGACCGGCACCCCGGCGCCCGCGACCACCAGCGCCGCCACCGTCGAGATGTTGAACGTTCCCGCCCGGTCCCCGCCCGTCCCGCAGGTGTCGATCACCGGCTCGGGCGCGCGCACCGGCAACGCGAACGAGAGCATCGACCGGGCGAAGCCCTCCATCTCCTCGACCGTCTCGCCCTTCGTGCGCAGCGCCAACAGGAACGCACCGATCTGGGACGGTGTCGAGTCGCCGGACATGATCGCGGACATCGCCGCGTTGGCTTGCTCCGCTTCGAGGGACTCGCGGCGCGCCAGAGCGCTCAAGATCGAGGGCCAGAGCTCCGCGTCGGTCATGGGTGGCCAGGCTAGCAGCGGCCCTGCAGGCGGCCACCTCGAGCGCTGGCTACACTCGGAAGCTCACCGCCTCCGGCGGTGGGACCACGCGGGTGTGGTTCAATGGCAGAACGCAAGCTTCCCAAGCTTGAAACGGGGGTTCGATTCCCCTCACCCGCTCCGTCGAGTCGCGGTGCGCGCCGTGCGCGTCTCAACCCCACATCCACCGGTCGTCGTGGAGCAGCAGGCTTCGGATGTGATTGATCTCCCCGGCGTGGTAGCTCGAATGTGTGGCGATCGCCGAGATGAGCCATCGTGTCGGCACCATCTCGTTCCAGTTGGCGAGCCGCGGTGCGCCGAGTTCCGCATCGTCGAGCGCCCGCACGTGGTCGACGAACGATCGGTGCGCCGCCGACATCCACTCGATCGCTTCGCCCATCGGCGCATCGTCGCGTCCCCAGGGGATGAGGCCCGCGTCGTCCCACTGTTTGCGGCCCGGCCCGAACGCGTACTCCTCGTACATCACGAGACAGCCACCGACGTGCAACACGATCGACGCGATCGACCGAACGCCGCCGGGCGGCACCGCCGTCCACAGTCGCTCCGGCACCGTCGCGAGGTTGCCGAGCATCGATTGGCTTTCGCCGGTCTCCTCGTTCCCCGTGGCGGCGAACGCGTCCTCCAGCATGAACACGAGCTCGTCGACGGCGGACATCTTCCGGATGATAGGTCGCGGTCAGTGCAGGTACTGCGGTGCCGTGGGACACAGATCCATCAGCGGACACCCGCGGCATCGGGGGATCGGTGCCTTGCAGATCTCGCGGCCGAGCCGGATGAACCCGACGTGTAACGGCGTGCGGAGACCCTGCGGAACCACCTGATGGAGCAGCCGGTCCGCTTGCTCGGCGGACGATCTCGGCGGCACGATGCCGAGTCGCCGTGTCACCCGATGGACGTGTGTGTCGACGGGCATGGTGTCCCGGCCGAACGCGAAGCTGAGCACCACCGCGGCCGTCTTCGGCCCGACGCCCGGCAACGAGACGAGGTAGTCACGGGCCTCGGCGTCGGTGCGCTCGCCGAGCGTGTCGAGCGAATACGTGCTCTCCCGATCGTGCACCTCGCGCAGGATCGTCTGGATCCGTCGGGCCTTCGTGTTCGCGAGTCCGCCGCTGCGGATCACGTCGGCGACAGCGTCGGGGTTGGCTGCCTCAACGTCCTCCCAGGACGGGTAGGCGGCGCGGAGCGCCGCGAAGGCTCGCTCCGAGTTGAGATCGCTCGTGTGCTGGCTGAGCACGGTGAGGATGAGCTCGTCGAGCGGGTCGGTACTCCTCGGCACCTCGAGCGGCCCGAAGCGCTTCTCGAGCCGCGCGCGGATCGCACGCAGGCGCCTTGGCGTGGCGTTCGGAAGCGCGGTGTCGCTCACACGC
This sequence comes from Actinomycetota bacterium, assembly GCA_046734555.1. GTDB lineage: Bacteria > Actinomycetota > UBA4738 > UBA4738 > HRBIN12 > AC-51. Next base: position 3,106 of record JBKPRM010000215.1, read on the forward strand.
CCTGATCGCGCGCGGCGTTGCGGAACATCGTGAGCGACGGCTCGAAATGCAGCCGGACCTGCCCGGTCGGACCGTTGCGGTGCTTGGCCAAGATCAGCTCGGCCTCGCGCTTCTTCTCGGGGTCGGCGTCGTCGCGGTGGATGAAGACCACGAGGTCGGAGTCTTGCTCGATCGCTCCCGACTCCCGCAGATCGGACAGCTGTGGCCGCTTGTCGGCTCGCGCCTCCGGGTTGCGGTTCAGCTGGGACAGGGCGACCACCGGGATGCTCAGCTCCTTGGCGAGGAGCTTGAGCGAGCGGGAGATCTCGGCGACCTCTTGCTGGCGGTTGTCGGGACGCCGGGCGTTCGGCGACGTCATCAGCTGGAGGTAGTCGACGATGATCATCGACAGCCCCTGCCGGCCGGTCTTCATGCGCCGCGCCTTGGCCCGGATGTCGACGATGTTCACGTTGCCTGCGTCGACGATGTGCAGCGGCGCCTCATGCAAGGTCTCGCCGGCCTGCACGACGCGGACCCAGTCGTCGGGACCGACCCGCTTGTTGCGGATGCGGTCCCACGGCACACGTGCCTCGCCGCAGAGCAGTCGCATGCCGATCTCGTAGCGGCTCATCTCGAGGGAGAACACCGCGACCGGCTCGCCGGTCACCGCAACGTTGCGGGCGATGTTGATCGCGAGCGACGACTTCCCGATACCCGGTCTCGCCGCGACGATGACGAGGTTGCCGGGCTGCAGGCCGGAGGTCAGATCGTCGAGATCCCGGAAACCGGTCGGCAGACCCGTGTACGCGGACTCGCGGTTCTGGATCGACTCCAGCTCGGACATCGCCTGGTTGATCAGGTCGCCGACGATCGCGGCGTCCTCGGTGTCCTCGCGCCGGGCGACGTCGTAGATGCGCTGCTCGGCGCCGTCGGCGATGTCGTCGGCGTCGGTGGCGCCCTGGTACGCGGTATCGATGATGTCGGCGGCGGCGCTGATCAGCCGCCTGCGCAGCGCGGCGTCGGCGACGATCCGCGCGTAGTGCGGGGCGCCGGCCGGCGTCGGCACCTCGTCGACCAGATCGCGCAGGTACAGCGCTCCCCCGACCTCGTCAAGGATGTTCGCTCGCCGCAAGGCGTCGACCGCGGTGATGACATCGATCGGCTCGCCCTGCGCGAAGAGCATGCGCAACGCTTGATAGATCTTGCCGTGCGCGGAGCGGTAGAAGTCGTCGGCGTTGAGGAGCTCGACGACCTCGGCCATCGCCTCGGTCGACAGGAGCATCGCACCGAGGACCGACCGCTCGGCGTCTTGGTCCTGCGGCGGGATCCGGTGCCCCGGGATCTGGACGACCTCGTCAGCGACGCGCGCCACCCGCAGACCCCTCCCTCAACAGCCCGGTCACCCCCCGGACGCCGATCGACGTCCGACGGGCGACGGTACGCCCATGACGAGCACGCCGACAGTGGACAAGCCATGTGGATTGGAGAACCGCAGGTGGATCTGCGAGAAAGCTTGTCACTCCGGCGGTGACCTGCGCATTCCACATGTGGAAACCCATGTGGACAAGTGTGGAGAGTCCCACCGACATGGGAAGCGGCGTCGGGAGGCGCGACGGAACCGACGCACCGCCGACGGCGCCGAGCAGCGCATCTACGACGTCGCCCGGCGCGAGGACACCGAGGACGCCGCGATCGTCGGTGACCTGATCAACCAGGCGATGTCCGAGCTGGAATCGATCCAGAACCGCGAGTCCGCGTACACGGGCC
>JBKPRM010000216.1:0-2970 GCA_046734555.1 Actinomycetota bacterium
CCCCGAGGGCTACTGCCGCGACCTGCTGGGGTCCGAGCGTGTCGTCGCCGTCGTCGCAGACGAGGGCTATCCGCAGCCGACGATCACGCGAGCGGAGTTCCAGCGGGCGCTCGGCGGCGTTCCGGTGCATCGCGTCGGGCGGATCGAACCGTGGATCGTGCAGGCACGCCAACACGGATCGTTCGACGACATGGTCGGCGCGTTCGAAGCGCTCGTGCACGAGGCTGGCACTGATCCGCAACTGATCGCGTACAAGACGATCATCGCCTACCGGACGGGGCTGGACATCACCGACCCGTCGTCAGCGGACGCCGCGGCGGCGTACGGGCGCTGGCGCGCCGATGAGTGGCGCGAGAGCCGCGAGCACGCCAAGCCGGTCCGCGACCTGTTGCTGCGGCGGGCCTTCGCGATCGCGAAGGAGCACGATCGGGTGTTCCATGTGCACGTCGGCGCCGGCGACCCGGACGTCAACCTCACGCACGCGCGCCCGCAGGACGCCTTCTCGTTCTTCGTCGAGAACCAGGACATCCCGATCGTGATGATCCACTCTGGCTGGCCGTGGGTCGCCGAGGCCACGTACATCCCGACCGTCCTGCCGAACGTCTACATGGACATCTCCGAGCTCGTGCCCTGGGGATGGGGGCAGATCGATTGGTCGCTCGAGATGATCCTCGGCGCCGTGCCCGTCGCGAAGGTGACGCACGGGTGCGACGAGTCCTCGGAGCCCGAGATGTTCCCGGTGTCGGCGCGGCTGGTGCGGATGGCATTGGAGCGTGTCCTCGGCGCGTTCGTCGACCGTGACTACCTCTCAGAAACGGATGCCGTCTCGCTCGGCAAGGGTGTGCTCGCGGACAACGTCCGTAGGCTCCACGGGATCTGACCGCGTCGACGTCGTCACGGCACGACGATCGCCATGCCGTAGTCGCGGCCGAGCCCGACGACGCTGACGTTCGACAGGGTCGTCACCTTCCCTGGCGTGTTCCTGCCGGTCGTGCTCGTGGTGCCGTCGCCGAGTTGTCCGTAGACGTTCTCACCCCAGGTGTAGACGTCGCCGGCCGTCGTCACCGCGATCGAGTTCTGGCGGCCGCCCGCGACGTCCTCGACATCGGTCAGCGCCGCCACCTTCACGGCTCGCAGTCGCGTCGTGAACGTGCCGTCGCCGAGCTGCCCGTGGTCGTTGCTCCCCCACGAGAACACGGCGCCGTCGAAGCGGAGCGCCAGCGAGTGGTTCGCGCCGGCCGTGACCTGGACGATGCCCGTCAACGGGTTGCCGTTCGCGCGCCTGACCTCGACCGGCACCTTTCGCTTGGTGGTCGTGCCGTCGCCGAGCTCGCCGTTCCGGTTGAAGCCCCATGTCCAGACCGTGCCGTCGGCCTTCACGGCCAAGCTGTGGTCGCGGCCGGCGAAGATCGAGGTGACGTTCGAGAGCGATGACACGAGCACGGGTGTCGCCGTGCTGACCAGGGTGCCGTTGCCGAGTTGACCGAACTCGTTGCTCCCCCACGCGTACACGGAGCCCGCGTCGCTCAGCGCCAGGACGTGATCCCGGCCCCCCGCAACGTCGACGACCGAGATGCCGTCCAGCCCCTCGATCTTCGTCGGCGTGCGAACGTGGGCCGCACTCGTGCCCGTGCCGATCTGGCCGCTCGCGTTCTGCCCCCAGCCCCAGACCGAGCCGTCGCTCTTCACGGCGAAGCTCGAGTAGTGCCCCGCGCCGATGTCGATCGCGCCCGTCAAGACCGGCACCGGTTTCGTCACCGTGTACGCGGTCGAACCGTTCCCGACCTGACCCTTCCGGTTCCATCCCCAGGCGTAGACGGTCCCGCTCGACGTCATCGCGAGCGCGTGTTCGCGGCCGCCCTCGATGTCCGCGATCCCGGGGAACGACGGGATCTGCTGCGGTGTGAGGTGATCGATCTTCGTCCCGTCGCCGAGCTGTCCATACGTGTTGTCACCCCAGGTGGCCACCGTCCCCGCGCCGTCGATCGCGGCCGCGGAGCCCGTGCCGAACGACAGCACCAGCGCGAGCACGACGGCGAACAGGACGGAACATCGGCGGGTCACGAGCTTCCCTCCAACGGGATCGACGAGGCTGGAAAACTACGGGCTCGCCGCCCCAATGACTACGGCCGTTCGGGGCAGAGAGAAGGCTCTGGGTGAGCGTCCGGAAGTCGGGATCCTGCCGATGGCGACCGTCAAGCGATGCCGAGGTCGGTCGGAGCGCCACCGACGACATCGTCCTCGACGGAAGCGTCGACCGGTTCCGGTTGTGCCTGCGCGGGCCGCCACGGTGCGACGGAGTCGCGCTCGCGCTGTTCCGCTTCCTCGCGGCGCGCAAACTCCGCACCGAACCACGCCGCGCCCGCGCGCTGCGCATCGATCAAGACAGCGAGCTCGATCGTTTCGACGTCGTCTTCGTCGGTGTGTCGTGGAGCGGAGCCGTCGCTCATCTCCCACACCTCGTCGACGCGTTCGGCCTGTTCGCGCATACCGGCCCCGCATCGGCACGGATAGCGCCGACCTTTCTGCCCGATTCCGGGGTGTCCGCGCCGGTCCCGGACGCGCGCGCGTCATGTGGATATGTCTTGTCGCTCTTTCTCCTTCCCGAGAGGCGCAGGTCAGGGCATGAATGCGCAGGTCAGAGGGCGGTTGCAGACATCCGGAGTAGGCCGTAGCTTCGTCATCGGTCCCAGGCGGCCGAACAGATCGAAGCAGGGAACCGAGCCGGGCCAAAGCCGTAAGGCGACTCGGAGAGCCTGTGAGTACGGGTGGGAAAGCGAACTGCTTGTGCTTGCGGGGCATCTGGGAAACCCCAAAGCGGCGGTACCGCGAGGAAACCAAGCCGGTCGTGAAGTTGCCTGGGGCCACTTTCGCGCGAACCACGGAGCCGAGGAGCTGACCGAGGAAACTCACACGCACCGCAAGGTGCGGGCGAGTCTCGGAAAGTTCCTCGGCTCTGTGTTTCCCCTG
>JBKPRM010000217.1:0-4866 GCA_046734555.1 Actinomycetota bacterium
TCCCGATCTCGTCTCTCGATCGGGAACCGACATCGTGTCCTGCTGGTTCGCTCCGAACGAGCCCTCGAACGAGGACATGCTCGAACGTATGCAGGGGTTCGAGTCCAAGTCAACCCCCGCCCGAGCGTTGAATTCGTTACGACGGACGCATCGGTATGTCAGTGGGGCCGCCGAGCTCGCCGATCCACTCCTCGAGCCGCGGGATGTGCTCGCGATAGTGCTCCGGGCCGGCCTTCGCGATCCAGCGGTCGGCCTCGGGGGAATGCTCCGGCAGGGATCGCCATGCCCGCAGCATCCGGTTGCGCGCGGCGATCGCCTGCGCTCGGACCGCCGGGAAATCGACGTCGCGCATCGACTCGTAGAAACGCTCGTTCATCGCGTCGATGTCGATCTCCTCGGGGCGATACGTACCGGCGTGGATCCGCTCGAGCACGACGCCTGCTTCGGCCAGCCAGCTGCCGATGTGCCCGACCAGATCCTTCGCCGACCAGCCCTCGTCGAAGTAGCCGGGCTTCGCCACCTCATCAGGCGGCAGCGACCCGACCAGCCCGTTCAGCTGGGACCACAGCTGGTCTTCCTCGGTGAACAGGTCCGGGTCGGGCGTGTGGGACACGCCGCACAGTATGCCGCGATGAGCCCGGAGGCGGGGTCGAGTGATCGAGTGGCTACTTCTCCATGCGGCGAGACAGCGGCAGCCCGTACCAGAACCACCCGAGCCATACGGCGATGCCGATGCCGGCGATGAACGCGACGGTGGTCCCGAACACGTACTCACTGATCAGACCGATCGCCAGCGCCATCGACGCGGCGACGAACCCCATGCCGACGAGCAGCAGCCGGTTCGACGTGTAGAGCATCCGTTCCTTGTCCGCCTTCCGGAATCGCAGGCGATGGTAGGACGACGGCGCGATCAGCAGCGTGGTGCCGAGCGCCGCCGACACGAACGCCGCGAAGTACACCCACCGCTCGAACGTCGTCAGGCTCGAGAACCCCTGGCTGAACGGCACGATGAGCATGAACGCGAACAGGATCTGCACGCCCGGCAACGCGACGCGGAGCTCGTTCAGGAGCTCGATCAGCTCCCGATCGACGCGAGACTTCTCGTCCTCACCCGGTTGTGGACCCTCTTCGTCGTCCTTGGATGTCGCTGGCATCGCGGTCCCCCTCGCCGCCCTGCGCTGCCCGAACGCTACGGCACGGGCATGCCCGGCGCACCGACGGCGATGCTGAAGACGCCTGGGCCGTCGCCCGACGGCAGGCCGAACAGCTCGCTGATGGAGAAGTTCACGCCGAACAGCGTCGAGCGCTTCCCGTGAGCGGTGCCGAACGCCACACTCGACGGGAAGTCCAAGGGGTCTCCGCTCGCCACCACGCTCATCGATCCGGTCGGCGTGACGCGCGCCACCGTGTTCGCGAGGTTGAAGCAGACATAGGCGTTCCCGAACACGTCCATCGCCACACCGTCGGGGTTGTCGCCGGCCGGAAGCGTCGTCAGCACCGAGATCGGTCCTGCTTCGCCGCCGATCTTGGGGATGCGCAGGATGGTGCGGCGCTCGGTGTTCGTCACGGTCAGCACGCCGCGCTGGATCGCGATGCCGTTGGCGCCCAGCCCAAGCCCGAGGCTCCCGTTGCCGGTGAGCTTCGTGTCCTGCGCCCACACGTCGGCGGTGCCGCCCCACGGGATACGCCAGATCGCACCCCCGGCCGAATCGGTCACATAGAGGTTCATCTGCTTGTCGAACGCCAGCCCGTTCGGGATGCCGATCGACGCGGTGCCCGGCAGGCGCGTCGCATCGCCCGTCCACCGGTTGAAGCGCCAGACGCCGTTCGCGGCCGGGTTCGCCGACTGGACCGCGCCGTAGACGTTGCCGAACACGTCGATCGCGAGGCCGAGCAGGCCGAAGTCCCGCCCGGGGACGATGCCGTCCACGTGTGCGAAGGGCTGTGGATCGTCCGAACCGGGGGCGAGGCGCCACACGTCGCCGAGCGGGGACACGCTCACGAAGATCGTGCCCGTGCGACCGACGGCGAGGCTCTCGGGGTTCTGACCTCGAGACTCGTCGAAAGACGCCACGACGTCCACCGTCGACGCTGCCTCTGCCGTTGCCGCGAACGCGGCGATGAACAGCGAACAGAGGACGATCGCGATGACGCTCCGGCCCACCTGCACACGCGACACGCTCATGTGACGCTCCCTTCCCTCGAGATCGAACGTCCTTCGACCTTACGAAGGGTCTCGATTTCGGACAAGGGTCGAGCGTCCGCCGTCCGGGGGGTGTTGCTATGTCCGCCGTATCGCGTCGAGCAGGGGCCGACCCAGCCGGTACACCGTGTAGGCCAGCAGCAAGAACCCGAGCGCCGCCTCGATCTGCTCGATGTCGAAGCGTGTGCGGCGGGCGATCGGCTTCGCGATCGCACGCCCCACGGTTCCTCGCCAACCCGTCAGGGCCGCCTCGCCGACGGTCACGACCGTCCCGCGTCCGTTGTCTCCCGTCATGTGAGCGTGCTCCCCGGGCGCGGCCCACGCGAAACGAACCGCTGGTCAGGCCGTCGATCAGTCGACCACGTGGATCCCGGCTGCCTGCACGATCTCCTGGATCGACCGAACGATGTCATCCGCCGCGATGCGGACGCCCCGGAGGCTCTCCAACCCCGTGGAGCCCGTCAGGTCGCATCCGCGGAGCTCCGTGCGTGCCAACGTCGCATGCGACCAGTTCACGTCGGTCAGGTCGCAATCACGGAACTCGACCGAGTTGCACCGGACGCCGTGGAGGTCCGCCTCTCGCAGGACGCATCCCTCGAAGCGCACACGCTCGAGGCCCGCGAACCGCAGGTTGCACAGATCGAGACGGCAGTCCCCGAACGTGACGTCCGCGAGGCGGCCGCCGGCGAAGACCGCACCGGTCAGCCGCGAACGCTCGAACCGGACGCGATGGATCTCGGCCTTATCGAGCTGGACGTTGGCCGCGTCGGCGTTGCGCACGATCACGTCGCGGAGCCTCGCTCGAGTCAGGACGCTGTCGCCGAGGGCGACGTCCGTGAGCACGGCATCGCGCACCGTGAGGCCGCGCGCATCACGTGAGGAGAGATCGTCTCCACGCACCGATATCTCGTCGAGCTCGCCGTCGACGAGGACCGCCGCGACCCCTTCAACGGGAGGTCGTCGGGAAGGTCGGGCTCGGCCGGCGGCAGCGGCGCATCGGAGGACGTCATCGACGGACGCCGCCCGCGACCAACTCTCGTTCGGCCTCCCAGTGAGCCCGTTGCATCGAACCAGGACGATAACGGCCCGCCGATGCCGAGATCACCCGGCGCGTGTCCTGCCTCGAACCTCAGCTGAGGTCGAAGGCGCGCCAACGAACGTAGGCGGTTCCGTCGGGCCGCACGTCGAGCGTTCCGTACCGATCGAGCGCGTATCGGCGCACCGCATCCACCGCGCGCTGGATCTGCTCGTCGGAGGCGCGCCACGTCCACGAAGGGCTCCGGCGCTCGATCTCCGCCACGTACGTCTCGATCGTGTCGTGGTTCTCGTACGCGATCTGCGGCAGCTGGCGGGACGTCGCGCCGGCATCGACGAACGCCCGATCGAGCTCTGCCCGGCCGTCCGCCGACAAGTCGAGTCCGACGTGGTGGGCCGCCGACCCGACCGCCGAGTCGACCGCGTCCCAGAGGGCTCGCCACCCGTCGCTGCCGCTGCCCCCGGCCTCGACCAGCACGACGCCCCGACCCACGACGCGGCAGAGCTCCTGTACGGCGACACGCCAGCGGGGGATCAGGTGCAGCACATGCCTCGCGTACGCCGCTTCGAACGAGCCGTCGCTGAACGGCAGACGCGTGGCATCCGCCCGCGACACCGGGAACGGCGCGCGGCCACCGCCTTTGCGCATCAGCTGCCGGAGCATCTGCTCCGAAAGATCGACACCGACGACGTCGATCCCTCGTTCCAACAATGGGAGTGCCATGAGGCCGGTGCCGACACCGATCTCGAGGGTGCGACCACGTCCCGCGAGCTGGCCGGCGACCAGTTCGACGGTCCGGTCCATCGTCTCGTCGGCGAGCCCTCGTGTCGCGTCGTAGAACGCGGCTGCTCGGTCGAAGTCGACGGACGCCTGATCGTCACCCACCCGCCGAGCGTATCGCCCGGCCACGGGTGCCTGGCTCGTGCGCGGGTTCGCCATGACGCCCACGTGCGAAGGTCTGCCGGATGGACACGACGACGATCCGCCGCCGGTTGGCCGCCGCCGGTTGTGTGTCTCCCGATGAGGAAGCCGAGGAACTCGTGGCCGCGGCGCCCGCCGGGGACATGCTCGAGGCATGGGTGCGACGCAGAGAGGTCGGCGAGCCGCTCGCGTGGATCGTCGGAGGCACGACGTTCTGCGGCCGTCGTATCCGGGTCGATCCCGGCGTCTACGTGCCCCGGCCGCAAACGGAGGAACTCGCGCGCCGCGCAGCGAAGCTGCTGCCTCGCGGGGGAAGCGCCGCCGACCTCTGTACCGGCTCGGGCGCGATCGCGTCGCATCTCTCGCAGGTCGTGCCCTCCGCATGCGTGATCGCGACCGACGTTGATCCGCGCGCCGTCACGTGCGCGCGCGCCAACGGCGTCGCAGTCATCCACGGCCAGTTCGGTCGACCCCTGCGGGGCGAAGCGTTCGACGTCGTGACGGGGGTGGCCCCTTACGTTCCGACCGCCGAGATCGGCCTGCTCCCCGAAGACGTCCGCAGGTACGAACCTCGTCTCGCGCTCGACGGGGGCGCCGATGGGCTCGACGCCGTCCGCCGCGTCGTTGCGGACGCCTCGCGCCTCCTCCGGGCGGGCGGGTGGCTGCTGACGGAGATCGGCGGTGACCAGGACGCCCTGCTCGAGCC
>JBKPRM010000218.1:0-5123 GCA_046734555.1 Actinomycetota bacterium
GACCGCAGGACGGTGAACAGCTGCTCCCCTTGGTTGATCGGACAGCGCAGGTCCTCCTCGGAATGCAGGATGAGCAACGGCGTCGTGATGCGCTCGGCGTAGGTGAGTGGGGAGAGCCGCCGATAGATCTCGGGCTCGTCCCATGGATACGCGCCGATGTAGCCGCGGAAGAACCCCGCGATGTCGCTCGAGCCGTCCTCCGACGCCATGTCGTTGACCGCCCGCTCCGAGATCGCACATCGGAACCGGTCGGTATGGCCGACGATCCACGAGGTCATGTAGCCGCCGTAGGAGCCGCCCATCACGCCGAGCCGCTCGGCGTCGATGAATCCGAACCGCTTGATGGCCTCGTCCGTTACGGCCATCAGGTCCTCGTAGTCGACGGACCCCCATCCCGGGCCGATCCCGCCCGCCGGCCCCCGGATCGCACGGGCCCAGGATTCCGTGTAGCCCGAGGAGCCGCGCGGGTTCGCGAAGATCACGACGTAGCCGGCGCCCGCGTAGACCTGGAACTCGTCGAAGAAGCGCTCGCCGTACTGCGTGTACGGGCCGCCGTGGATGTTGAGCAGCGCCGGATACGTCTCGTCGGGATCGAAGTCCGGGGGACGGAGGACCCAGGCGGGCACCTCGGCGCCGTCGGGCGCGACCGCCACGAAGGGCTCGGGCGCCGCGAGCGAGACATCGGCGAGGAAGGGCCCGCCGACATCCGTGAGCCTGCGACCGTCGACGTGGACCTCGGACAGCGAGGTCGGCGTGGTCGCGGTGTACGCGATCGCCCCGGCCGCAAGGTCGAACCCCGTCATCGACCCCTCCGGCCTGAACAGCTCCTCGGCTGCGGCCGATCGATCCGCCGGCACCGAGTACAGCGGGATCCGGCCCTCGTCCTCGACCGCGAAGACGATCCGGTCGTCGTCCCAGATCGGTGGGCGCATGAACGGATACGGAAGCGCGTTCCGGTCGAGGTCGGCGGTCAGGATGGTGCGGTCCCCACCGTGGCGATCGACCACGGCGACGCGCCCGTGCCGCGGGTCGTCGAACTCGCCGGGGGCATACAGGTAGGCGATGCGATCGCCGTCGGGTGACCAGACCGGCGCGACACAGGCGCCGTCCGTCCCGGTCAGGCGTGTGGGCTCGCCGCCGGAAGCCGGGATCGTGAAGACGTCGCTGGTCGTGGTGAGGTCCCAGTCCTCGTGGCGCGCCGAGATGAACGCGATCGCCGTTCCGTCCGGCGACCACGCCGGGTAGCCGTCCTCGAAGTCGCCGTGCGTGATCCGCGTCGGGTCGCCGCCGTCGATCGCAACGACGTGAAGATCGTGCGTGCGACCCTCGGTCCAGCCCTCGTGGTCCAGCCGGTGCTGCAAGCGGGTCAGCCGGCGCGGCGGTCGCTTGGCCTGATCCTCCTCATCGTCGTCGGCGTCGTGTGCCCGGGCGCTGAACACCAGCCGGGTCGAATCCGGCGACCACGCAAGCTGCTCGACGGCCTCGCGCAGGCTCGTCAGTCTGCGCGATTCGCCGGGCCCGTCGACCGGCAGGACGAACAGCTGCGCGGGGTCGTCGCCGCGAGCGGACGTGAACGCGAGCCATCGTCCGTCGGGGGACCACCGAGGCGATCCGTCGCGATCGCCGCCGAACGTCAGACGTCGGGGCGACCCCGAGCCGTCGACCGCGGCCAGCCAGATCGCGCTCCGCCCGGTACGCGTCTCCTCGTCCACCCGCGACACCACGTATGCGACCGATCGGCCGTCGGGCGACAACCGGGGATCGGATGCGGCGGTCAGCCTGTACACATCGCGCGGTCGCATCCCTCGCATGTGGTCCCTCCTCGTTCGGTCAGGCCGATATTGCCACCTCCCAGCGGGTTGCGCGATAGCGCGACGCCGTGGCAGTATCCGCCCCGAGGAGGGGTCCATGCGTCGCTCCCTGTTGGTGCTCTCGGTCGTCGCAACGGTGCTCGCCGTCGCCGCGCCGGCCCAAGCCATGACGGTTCGTCACGAAACGACGAGCTTCGACGCCACGATCCATTGGTCCTGTCCGGGGCCGAACCCGCTGGAGCGCTACACCTTGACGACCCGGACGACGACCTTCTCGGTTGACGGGCGTCGCGTGCGCGTGATCGCTCACGCGCACTGGCGAGGGCGGCTCACCGATCGTGACACCGGGGCACAGATCCGCGACGACGGCGCCTGGACCGACGTCTACACCTACCGAGGCAGGCGCATCGTCAAGATCGTCACGACCGGCGCGGTGTGGCGTCTGACGATCCCCGGCCACGGGATGGTCGTGCATCAGACCGGGCGATCGGTCTACGAGCCCGGTGAAGGGTCACAGTCGACGCCGTTCGGGGACCAGCCCGACGTCTCGGCGCTCTGCCCCTACGTCTAGCCGATCTTGGTGATCGGCGCGTAACTCAGGAGCACCCGCTTCTCCCCGACCTCGCCGAAGCGGATCGTTGCCTCGGCGTCGTCTCCGTGCCCGCTCGTCGAGACGACCACGCCCTCCCCCCACCGCTCGTGCTCGACGGTGTCGCCCGCGACGATGCTCGGGACCTCCCTCGGCGTGGCGGCCGCCGCTCCCGGCGTCCATCCCCGGGTGACGGCAACCTCGCCGGCCCGCCCAGGCAGGCCGACGACCGTGTAGCCCGGCTGTGCGCTCCCCTGCTGCCGGCGCCCGAACCGAGACGCGCGCTGCGCGCGCGTCTCGGACTCCTTGGCGTCCAGCAACGCGCCCGGGATCTCACCCAGGAACCGCGACGGCGGGTTGTAGTTCGTCTGGCCGAACAGGGTGCGGCTCCAGGCGTGGGTCAGGTACAACCGCTGCTGCGCGCGCGTGATCCCGACGTAGGCGAGCCGACGCTCCTCCTCCAGCTCGTTCGTATCGGTCATCGACCGGAAGTGCGGGAAGATCCCATCCTCCATCCCGACGATGAACACCACCGGGAACTCCAACCCTTTCGCGATGTGCAGCGTCATCAACGTGACCGAGGAGTCCTCTTCGTCGTACTCGTCCTGTTCGCCGACGAGCGAGACGAGCTCGAGGAACTCCGCGAGTCCTGCTTCCGGATCGCGGGCGGCCGTCTCCATCGCGACCCCGGAGAGCTCCTTGATGTTCTCGATACGGCCCTCGGCTTCGATCGTGCGCTCGGTCTCGAGCTCGAGCAGGTACCCCGACTCCTGCGCTGCGGCCTCGACCATGCGCGCCGGGCCGGCGCCGTCGTCGAGGTGCGCTCGCAGCGCGCCCATCACCTGGTTGAACCCCGCGACCGCGCCCTTCGCGCGCGTGTTCAGCAGCGCGTTCTCGTCGACGCGGCGGGCGGCCTCGACCACGTCGACCCCCTCCGTCTGGGCGAACGACTCGATCGCAGCGACCGTCGCGTCGCCGATCCCGCGTTTCGGCATGTTCACGACCCGCCGGAACGACACGACATCTTGTGGGTTGAGCAGGAGCCGCAGGTACCCGAGCACGTCTTTGATCTCGCGGCGCTGATAGAAGCGCACGCCGCCGAATACCCGGTAGGACAACCCGACACGCATGAAGATGTCCTCGACCACGCGTGACATCGCGTTCGTCCGATAGAAGACCGCGACGTCGCGATTTCGGAATCCCTCCTCGTCGCGGAGCCGCTCGATCTCGGCGGCCACGAACAGGGCTTCCTCATGCTCGTCGTTCCCGCGGAAGGTCGTGACGAGCTCCCCCGGTGCGGCCTCGGTCCAGAGCTCCTTGGGCTTGCGCTGCGTGTTGTTCTCGATCACGGCGTTGGCGGCCGCCAGGATGTTGCCGGTGGAGCGGTAGTTCTGCGCCATCACGAACACCGTCGCATCGGGGTAGTCGCGCTCGAAGTCGAGGATGTTCTGCACGGTCGCGCCGCGCCACGAATACACCCCCTGATCGGCGTCGCCGACCACGCAGACGTTGCGGTACCGCTCGGCGAGCCTGTTCACCAGCTCGTACTGCGCGCGGCTCGTGTCCTGATACTCGTCAACGAGGATGTAGCGGAACCGCTCCTGGTAGTGACGCAGCACGTCCGGGTGGTCGCGGAAGAGCCGGACGGCCTCGCTGATTAGGTCGTCGAAATCGAGGGCGCCTGCGGCGTGCTTGCGCGACTCGTACGCCTTGTAGACCTTCGCGACCATCTCCTCGTAGAAGTTCGACGCGAGACCCGCGAAGTCGTCGGGGCCGAGCACGCGGTCCTTCGCGTGCCCGATCGCCGCCGCGAGCTGCTTGGGCGGGAAGCGCTTCGGGTCGATGTCGAGATCGCGCACGATCGACGCGACCAGCCGCTCGGTGTCGCCGTCGTCGTAGATCGTGAACGCAGACGGCACACCGAGATGCTGGTGCTCCCGCCGCAGCAGGCGAGCACACATGGAATGGAACGTCAGGATCCACATGCCTCCCGCGGCACCGGTGCCGACGAGCCGCTCGACCCGTTCCCGCATCTCGCGCGCCGCCTTGTTCGTGAACGTGATCGCGAGGATCTGCCCGGGCGGCACGTCGCGCTCCCGCACCAGGAACGCGATGCGGTGCGTGAGGGCCCGCGTCTTGCCGCTGCCGGCACCGGCGACGATCAGGACGGGCCCGTCGTAGTGCAGGACGGCCTCGCGCTGGATGTCGTTCAAGCCGTCGAGCAACGGCGATGTGACGCTCACCGACGCAGTGTAGGCGCGGGTGCCGACGGCACGGTCGGATGCGGGGTGAGCAGCGACTTCCGGTCGATGGTGGCTGGCGAGGACGGACGGTAGCGTTGAGCGGATGGCCGCCATCTCGACCGACGTGCACACCCCGCGGCGTGTCGGCATGCGCCGGCTGCTCTGGTGGTTCGGCATGCTCTGCCTGCTCGGCGCCGCGTACTTCGCCGGCTACGTCGCCTGGTTGCTGTGGGGAACAGGGCTCGAGACGCAGCGAGCCCAGGACGAACTGCGGCCGGCGACGGCGCAATGGTCGAAGGACCCGGAGCCCGTGCCGGCGTTCGGCACCGCTCCCCGGGTACTGCCGGGTGATGCCTACGCGGTCATCGTGATCCCGCGGATCGACCTCGACATGGTCGTCGTCCAGGGAACCGACTACGAGTCGCTCAAGGAGGGGCCGGGCCACTACGTCGACACCGCCGACCCATGGGACAACGAGGG
>JBKPRM010000219.1:0-6488 GCA_046734555.1 Actinomycetota bacterium
TGCCAGCGCTATCTGGGATCGATTGAAGAGGACCCTTTCGATTGAGGATTCGCCCCGCAGTTCTCTGGGATCGAGACAGCCAAGGAAGGCGATCAGCCCCGTAACCGCCGGGACGTGGATGTAGGCGGCTGCGAGCAGTACGGGGAGGGACATACTGAGCGTGATGCTCTTTCCGATGCGCACGTACATCAAATCGGCCAGAAGACTCGCTAGGACCCAAGCGGCTAACTCAGGTACCTCCACCACGCCCGGGTCCCTTACAAGAAGTGTGACCAGAACACTCACGGTGACCCCGGCCACAGCCCAGTGGAACGCTCGAGCCGGCTGCGTGTCAGGTAGCGCCTCGCTCCTCGGGTGCACGTCCGACAATGCTGACGCCATGGGCCCCTCCCCCGACGTGATCTCGTGACCCTCGATACTTCCGTGTGCCGGTTTTCTAGAAGAAGCCGTGGCTCGAAGGCAAGTTATCCACAACGAAAGAGTGACAAGAGGTACGCGGGCTCCCTGAGTCCCCTGCCGGCCAACGAAAGACATCCCGTTGACTGCCCCTGGAACCCTCGGCGCAGGCCGTGAGAGACTTGGCAGCCATGGGAGAGGCACAGCCGGACCCGACGAAGCGTTTCGGGAGCGACCGCAGCGTCTGGGGAGACGAGCCCGAGGAGAGCGACGCGTCCGCGGTCGTCGAGCAGATCGAAACGGCGTTCCCCGACACGGCTCGCCGGTGGCACGACCACCCGGTGTTCGTGCCGTTCAAAGCCGTCGGCATGTTCATCAAGCGGAGCGGCAAGCGGATCTTGGTCACCGCCGTCGGTGGGTTCCTCGTCATCGTGGGAGTGGCGCTGCTCGTCCTTCCGGGTCCCGGCTGGCTCCTGATCTTCATCGGACTCGGCATCCTTGCCACCGAGTACGTCTGGGCGGAGCGCCTGCTGAAGACGGCGAAGGAAAAGGCCACCCAGGCCAAGGACAAGGTCCTCCGCAAGAAGGCCGCGAAGGCGAACGATGACGGAGGCACTGCCTAAGCTGGCTCGATGGCCTCCCCCGGTCGCATCCTCATCGGCACCTCGTCATGGACCGACCCGACGCTGGTGAAACACGGGAACTTCTACCCGCCAAGTGCCAGCTCCGCCGACGCGCGCCTGCGTTTCTACGCCTCGCGGTTCCCGATCGTGGAGGTCGACTCGACGTACTACTTCCCGCCGAGCGAGCGGAACTCTGAGCTGTGGATCGAGCGCACGCCACCAGAGTTCACGTTCAACATCAAGGCGTACTCGCTGCTGACGAACCATCCGACCAAGCGCGACTCGCTCTACAAGGACCTGCAGGATGCTGCGCCCGCCGACAAGAAGAACGTCTACCGCGAGCAGCTGCCCGATGACGCCGTCGACGAGGTGTGGCAACGGTTCCGCGATGCGCTCATGCCGCTTCATTCCGCCGGAAAGCTCGGCGCGGTGCTGTTCCAGTTCCCGCAGTGGTTCGTGATCTCGAAGAAGTCCAAGGCGTACATCGAGGAGGTCGCCGAGCGGCTGCCTGACTTCCGCGTGGCGATCGAGTTCCGGCACAAGAGTTGGATGGAGGACCGCAACGTCGAGGAGACCCTGTCCTTCCTGGAAGAGCGCGACCTGCCGTACGTCTGCGTGGACATGCCGCAGGGTTTCGACTCGTCGCTCCCGCCGATCGCAGCCGCGACCGCGAAGGACATCTCGATGATCCGTTTCCACGGGCGCGACCGCGAGGTCTGGGAGCGCAAAGGCATCCCTGCGTCGGAACGGTTCCGCTACGACTACAAGCGCGACGAGCTCGAGGAGTGGGTGCCCAAGGTCGAAGCCCTCGCCGCCGAGACGCGGGAGACCCACGTGCTGATGAACAACTGCTATCAGGACTTCGCGGTGCGGAGCGCCCGCGAGCTCGGCGATCTGTTCGACATGGATCTGCCCGAGTAGCGGCCGCGTTGCGACGCGGCTCGCCAGTGGGCGCGGTTGGCAAGCGTCGCCAACCTCGACCCGCTCGTCCGTCGCCCGTCACGATCGACTCCATCTGGCCGTGAACGCCGCCCGGCCCGCTGCCGGTCATCGGATCCGCCGAACCGGTCATCCGACCGGTCGAGGGTAGGCTCGAAGGATGTTCGGAACGGGCAACCGCTTCCAGGTCGCGAAGATCGCGGGCATCCCGATCTACCTCTCCTCGTCGTGGTTCGTGATCGCCGCGCTCTTCGCCTTCGGCTACTACCAGACCTTCTCGTCGCCGAACGCCCGCGTGCCGATCGACGCCAACGATGCGCTGCAGCTCACCCTCCTGTTCGCCGGACTGTTCTTTGGCGGGGTCCTGCTCCACGAGGCCGCACACGCGCTCGCCGCGCGCGCCTTCTCGCTCCCCGTCCGCGGGATCACGCTCGTGTTCTGGGGCGGCTACACCGAGACACGGTCGTGGCGCGCCGGGCCGCTCGCCGACTTCGTCGTCGCCGCCGCCGGCCCCGCGACGACGGCGCTCCTCGGCGTGCTGTTCCTCGCGTGGAGCGATCAGCTCGGCCCGGCCTCGGCGACCGCGCTCGCGCTGCGGGACCTCGGCGTGCTCAACCTGGAGTTCGCGGCGTTGAACGCGATCCCCGGGTTCCCGTTGGACGGCGGCCGGATGCTGATGGCCGCCGTCTGGGCGCTGACGAAGAATCGCGCCACGGCCCAGCGCGTGACCGCCGCGGGCTCCATCGTCGTCGGGGGCGGACTGATCGCGTGGGCCGTCATGCAGTTCATGAACGGCGGCGACTTCGCGATCTTCCTCGGCCTGATCGGATCCATGATGATCAGCACCGGACGCCAGATCCCCGCCAGGGCAGCACTGCGGGAACGGCTGATGCGCGGCACGACGGTCGACGCGATGCGCCCGATCGGCGAGGCGATCCCGGCGAGCATGCCCCTGATGGACGCCACCGAGCGGTGGCTGCGGGCCCAGCCCAACCGCTCGTTCCCCGTCTACGACGCCGGCGGGATCATCGGAACCGTCTCGCTCGATGACGCCGCCCAGACGGCCGCCTCGCGACCGGTGAGCGAGGCGATCGTTCCCCTGGAACGGCCGCCGACCATCGTCGGCGCCGACGAACCGCTCGACGACGTCGTCGAGTGGATCGGCGGCCGCCAGGCACAGGTCGTCGACACCACCGGACGGACGGTCGGGCTCATCGACCTGCGCGACGTCGACCGCTGGCTGCAACAGCACTGGTCGACGGGCCAGTACGTCGATCGGCCCGTGGCGTCGTTGCCTCCTCGGCCCGACATGTAGACGGCTCGGGGTGTCGGCGGCGAGCCGTACCATGCCCACGATGACGGCCCCCCCGTTCTCGTTCGATCCTGCCCAGATCGCTGTGCTCGGTCACAGCGACGGGCCCCTGTTGGTCACGGGCGCGGCCGGCACGGGCAAGACCGCTGTCCTGCGGGAACGGTTCGCGCGCCTGATCGAGGCCGGTGCCGAGCCCGAGCGGGTGGCCCTCGTGCTCGGATCGCGCGGCGCTCGCGACACCGCCCGCGCGCAGCTGCTCGACAGGTTGCCGGCCTCGCTCCCCGGCCTGCAGGTAGTCACGTTCCACGGGCTCGCGCACCGGGTGCTGAAGCTGCGGGAGGGTGAGCCACCCGAGGTGCTCGGCGCCGCGGAGCAGTTCGCCAAGGTGCGCGAGCTCCTGGCCGCACAGGACCCCGACGCCTGGCCCGCGTACGGCGGCCTGCTCGAGGTCCGGGCGTTCGCCGACGAGGTCCGGCAGCTCCTGACCCGCCTGCAGGAATCGCTGCTCTCACCGAAAGAGCTCGCCGAGACCGCCGATCGGGCGGGGCTCGGTGGGTGGGCCGAGCTCGCGCGCTTCGCGCAGGAATATCTCGACGCGCTCGATACGGTCAACCAAGTTGACTATGCAGGTCTGGTGCAGCTGGCCTCCACGGTGGCAGCCGACGGGCCGCCGCTGTTCGATCACATCCTCGTCGACGACTACCAGGACACGACGCTCGCGCAGGAAGCGCTCCTGCGCCGTCTCGATACCGCCACCACCGTCGTGGCGGCCAACCCCGAGGCGCACGTCTTCTCGTTCCAAGGCAGCAGCGCGGTGCCGCTGCAGCGGTTCGCCACGGAGTCGTTCCCCGGCGCAAGGACGATCGAGCTCGACGTCGATCACCGCAGTCCCGACGGGCCGCAGATCCGAGCGTGGGTCGCGCCGCACAGCTCCGAGGAGCACGCCGCGATCGCACGGGAGCTCCGCCGGCTGCACGTCGAGGACGGCGTCGCGTGGGGCGACCTCGCGGTGGTCGTGCGCCGGCAGGGCGCGCATCTGGGGAACCTGCTGCGCGCGCTCGACGACGCGCGGATCCCGCGGGCGGTCCCGGAGCGCGGCCGTTCGCTGACGTTGGAGTCGGCGACCTATCCCTACGTGCTGGCACTGCGGTGGCTGGTCGCCGATCCGGCGCGGCGCGACGAGCTGATCGAGCCGCTGCTCACCTCGGCGGTGGTCGGGCTCTCGCCCGCGGCGGCGCGCGGCCTGACGCGGTTCGCGAAGACGACGGGGCCGACGCCGCGCGCCGCCGCGAACGCCCTCGATCGGACCGATGGCCTCGCGCCCGATGAAGCGCGCCGCGTGGAAGCCGCTCGCGCCACGCTCAACAAGGCGGCGCTGTTCGCCGGCATGTCGGTGCAGGACGCGTTCAAGGTGTTGTGGGAGGAGCTCCCGTGTTCTGCAGAGCTGGTCGAGGCCGGCGGCGTCGATCTCGACACGGTCGTCACGTTCGCCAACGCCGTGAGTGAGGTGTCCGAGCAAGGCGACGCGGGCGTGGAAGCGTTCCTCGAGGCGCTCGATGCCGGCGAGCACGGGCCGGGGTGGATCGCGCGCGAGGCCGCCCAACAAGACGCCGTCCAGGTGCTCACCGCCCACGGTACCGTCGGTCGCGAGTTCGACACCGTGCTCGTCGCGGGCACGACGGAGGGCAACTTCCCGTCGCTGTCGCGGCCCGAGCCGATGTTCGACCTCGAGGCGCTGCAGCGTGTGCGCAGCCGCTCCGAGCAGGTGCGCGAGCGACTCGAAGACGAGCGTCGTCTGTTCCGGATGGTGCTCGGCCGCGCCAGGCGAGGGGTCGTGCTGCTCGCGGCCGACATCCACCCCGACGCCGACGAGCTGACGCAGCGCTCGCGCTTCGTCGACGAGCTCGGCGTGCCGTGGCGACCGTCCCCAGACCCCGTGGAGGAGGACGATCCGGTCAGCGTGCGCGAGGCGATCGCGTCGTGGCGACGCCAGCTCGCCGACCGATCGATCGACGCGTGGCGCCGTCTGGCCTCGATCGAGGGGATCCGTGCGCTCCGCGCCGACCCGGCGACCTGGTGGTACCAGCGTGGCTGGACCGACACCGGCCGGCCGCTGCACGAGACGCTTCGCCTCTCGTACTCGCGCATGTCGAACCTCGAGAACTGCGAGCTGCAGCACGTGCTGGGCGACGAGCTCGGCCTCGGCCGCGTCGCGGGCTACCAGGCGTGGGTCGGCAAGCTCGTTCACGGCCTGATCGAGCAGATCGAGACCGGCAAACTCGGCAACACGAAGGCCGAGATCCTGGCCGCGATCGACGAGCGGTGGCGCGATCGGGAGTTCCCGTCCAAGGCCGTGTCCGCGGCGCATCGCAAGCTCGTCGACGAGCGCATGTTCAAGAACTGGTGGTTCGCGTACGGCGTCGAGCGGTCGCTCGGCAACGAGGTGCGGTTCGAGTTCGAGTACGAGGGCACCACGATCGTCGGCGTGATCGACCGCATCGGGCCGTTCCCGGGCGGCACCAGGATCACCGACTTCAAGACCGGCAACCCCGACGGCGCCGGTCCCGCCGAGGACAGCCTGCAGCTCGGCATCTACTACCTGGCGGTCCGGGAGTGCGACGACCTCGCGCCGTACCGGCCCGTGCGGCAGGTCGAGCTCGCCTTCCTGAAGGGCGACTGGCGCCGCGGCGAGTTCGTGCTGAAGTCCTGGCAGGTCGGCGAGGACGAAGAGGAGGCCTATCAGACGCGGGTGAAGCACGAGCTCTCGCGGCTGATCGGGCTGAAGCGGAACCTGCTGGAGACCGAGACGTACCGGCCGAACCCGGCGGCGAACTGCCATTGGTGCGAGTTCAAGTCGCTGTGCCCGCTGTTCCCCGAGGGGCAGCCGGTGTTCGCGGAGGCGAGCACGTGAGCACACGCCTCGCACCCCCGGAGGTCGTCGAGGCGATGGGCGCCGAGCCGACCGACGAGCAGTGGGAGGCGATCGCCTGGCCCCTGGAGCCGTGCGTCCTGATCGCGGGGGCGGGCTCTGGCAAGACGTCGGTGATGGCGGCGCGGGTCGTGTACCTCGCGCTCGCGGCCCTCGGCCGGGTCGACGCCGACGGTGTGATGCCGGGCAACGTCTTGTGCCTCACGTTCACGAACAAGGCGACCGACAACCTGCGGCTGCGCGTACGACGGGCGCTGTCCAGCCTCGAGCTCCCGGAGGGCGAAGAGCC
>JBKPRM010000220.1:0-5171 GCA_046734555.1 Actinomycetota bacterium
CGCCCGCACCCCGATGAACCCGAGCAGTACGACCACGCCCGCGAACAGCACGAGCGCATAGGTCCGCACCGTGCCGGTCTGCACCAGCCGGCCCCCCGCGGCGGCGCGTTTCACCGCTCCCCCGACCCCGTTGACCGCGCCGTCGATCACCCGGGAGTCGATCACGTCGCCCGTGATCCGCGCGAAGGCCTTCGCGGGCTGGACGAACACGGTGTCGTAGGCGCGATCGACGTACCAGCCGCGCTCGGCGGCGGTCGCCATCGGCTCCAGCCGTGTCCGGAACGCGACGGGGTCGACCCTGCCCGAACCGTAGATCAGCCACGCGAACGCGAGCGCCGCGAGCGCGACCACGACCGCGATCGTCACGAGCGCGCCGGTGGGCATGCCCGCGCCGAGCGATACCGCGCCGACGACCGGCTCGAGGAACACGCTGAGCTCGCCCTCGGGCGAGGTCTGCCACAACAGCCCGGCGACGACCGCGCCCGCCGCGAGCACCACGAGTGGCACCCACATCACGGCCGGCGACTCATGCGCATGCTCGGCCGCCTCGGACCGAGCCGGGCCGAAGAACGTGAGGAAGATCATCCGCCCCAGGTAGAAGGCGGTCAGGAACGCGCCGACGGTGAGCAGCAGATACAGAGCCGTTCGATCGGTGTGCTGCGCCACCTCGAGGAGCGCGTCCTTCGCGTAGAAGCCGGCGAGCACGGGGATCCCCGCCTGCGACAACGCTCCGATACTCATCGTCACGAACGTGATCGGCATCGCGCGCCGGAGTCCGCCCATCAGCCGGAGGTCTTGGACGTCGTGCATCCCGTGGATCACGGAGCCCGCCCCGAGGAACAGCAGCGCCTTGTAGAACGCGTGCGCGACGAGGAAGAACATCGCCACGCCGTATGCCCGCATGCCGACCGCGACGAACATGTAGCCGAGCTGGCTGATCGTCGAATACGCGAGCACCCGCTTGATGTCGATCTGGGCGATCGCGCAGGTCGCAGCGAACAGCGTCGTCGCGATCCCGATCGCGAGGACGATCGGCAGCGCGACGTCCGGCAGCTCGAACAGCACGTGCGAGCGGATCACGAGGTAGACGCCGGCGGTCACCATCGTCGCCGCGTGGATCAACGCCGAGACCGGCGTCGGGCCGGCCATCGCGTCGGGCAGCCACACGTGGAGGGGGATCTGCGCGGATTTCCCGACAGCGCCCGCGAGCAGCAGCAGCGAGATCACCGTCGCGGCGTCCTTCGTCAGGACCGAGCCGGCCGAGCCGAAGATCGTCTCGAAGTCGAGCGTGCCGAACCGGAACACGAGCACGGCGAGACCGACGAGCATCAGCGTGTCGCCGATCCGGGTGGTGATGAACGCCTTCTTCGCCGCCTCCGCGTTCTCGGTCCGCTCGAACCAGAACCCGATCAACAGGTACGAGCACAGGCCGACGCCCTCCCACCCGAGGTAGAGCAGGAGGTAGTTGTTCGCGAGGACCAGCACCAACATGAAGAAGACGAACAGGTTCAGGTAGGCGAAGAAGCGGCCCCGACGCGGGTCCTCGGCCATGTAGCCGATCGAATACACGTGGATCAGAGCGCCGACGCCGGTGACGACGAGGATCATCGTCGAGCTGAGCGGATCGAGCCGAAGGTCCGCGGCGACGGTGAACCCGCCCGAAACGATCCAATCGAACAGGTGCTGCACGGCGACGCGCTGGTCGGGACCGAACGTGACGAGGTCGAGCACCGCGGCGACCGCGACGACGAACGACACGGCGACCGCGACCGTCGCGAGGATGCCCGACCACCGCCCCAGCCGCCTGCCGACGAACAGGTTGATCACGGAAACCGCGAGCGGCACCGCCGGGATCACCCACAGGATGCCGACGGTATGCGTCACCAGCGGAGCTCCCGGACCTCGTCGACATCGACGCTGCGACGTTGCCGGTAGATCGAGACGATGATCGCGAGCCCGACGACGACCTCCGCCGCGGCGACGACCATCGAGAAGAACGCCAAGACCTGGCCGCCGAGGTCGTTGTGCAGTCGCGCGAACGCCACGAGCGTCAGGTTGACCGCGTTCAGCTGCAGCTCGACCGACATGAAGATCCGCAGCGCGTTCCGGTTGATCAACACGCCGACCGTCCCCAGCGCGAACAGCACCCCGGCCAGCACGAGGAAGTACGCGATCGGCGTCCTCACCGCACGACCCCCGCCTCGTCGCGATCGGCGACCGGCGCCGCGTCCAGCTCTGCCTGGGTGATCGCCCGGACCTTCCGCTGCGCGAGCACCATCGCCGCGATCGCGGCGACGATCAGCAGGATCGACGTCGCCTCGAACGGGAAGAAGTAGTCCCGGAACAGCACCGCCGCGACGGCCTGCGTGTTCCCGGCCTGCTGCAGCTGATCGAAGCCGTCGGGAGCGTGCGTCGCGAACCCGATGCCCGCGTGCACGGCGGCGGCGACCTCCACGACGAAGCCGATCCCGAGGACGATCGCGATCGGCCGCTGCAGGAACAGCCGGTCCGAGCGGACGTCGATCCGCTCGACGCCGAGCAGCATGATCACGAACAGGAACAGCACCATGATCGCCCCCGCGTACACGATGATCTGCACCACGAACAGGAATTCCGCCTGGAGCAGCAGGAACATCACCGCGACGCAGAAGAAGTTCGCGACGAGGAACAGCGCCGCGTAGACGACGTTGCGGGTGACGAGCATGCCGATCGCCGCGGCGATCGAGATCGGGGCGAACACCCAGAACACGACGTTGTCCAGCGGCACCTAGATGCCTTCCTTGTCGATCGGGTCGGTACCGAGCGGTGGCGGCGGCTCGAGCAGTCGCTCCTTCGTCCAGATCGCGTCCTCTCGGGAGGTGAACGCCAGCTCGTAGTAGCTCGTGAGCGTCAGCGCGCGCGTCGGGCACGCCTCCACGCACAGGCCGCACATGATGCAGCGCAGATAGTTGACCTGATAGTCCTTCGCGTACCGCTCTCCCGGGCTCACCGGATGCTCGCGGTCGTTGTCCTCCCCCTCGACCCAGATCGCGTCGGCGGGGCATGCGTAGGCGCACAGTTCGCACCCGATGCACTTCTCCAGCCCGTTCTCGTGCCGGTTCAACCGGTGGCGCCCGACGTGTGCACGCGGCGGAGGCTGCACGATCTCCTTCGGGTATTGCTCCGTGTTGTCGCGCCGGAACGTCTGCTTGAAGACGGTCCCCATGCCCTTGACCACCGCCCAGACGGGCGAGGTGCGCTGCTCGTCGGCTCGCCGGTCGTCGCTCACTCGCGCTCCCCCGGATGGGCGTCGAGGACGGGCTTCAGCATCGAGCCGACGAGCCACACGATCACGATCGAGGCCACCGCGATCACGGCGCCCCGCGTCGCCTCGAAGCCACCGAGCGAGAACATCACGTCGGGGTAGCGGTCCGGCAGGACGACGATCGCCCCGGTCGCGAGCACCCAGAAGAGGCCGAACGGGATCAGGTACTTCCAGCCGAAGTTCATCAGCCGGTCGTAGCGCAGGCGCGGCAACGTCGCGCGGATCAGCATGAACAGGTACATCACCCAGACGACCTTGAAGACGAACCACACGACGCCGCCCACCGCGAACCATGCGCCGTCCCACGGCCACGGACCGCGCCACCCGCCGAGGAACAGCGTCACGGCGATCGACGACACGACGACCGCGTTGACGTACTCGCCGAGCATGAACATCGCGAACGCGATCCCGGAGTACTCGGTGTGGAAGCCCGCGACGAGCTCGGTCTCAGCCTCGGCCAGGTCGAACGGCGGCCGGTTCACCTCCGCGAGCGCACAGATCAGGAACACGACGAACGCCGGGAACTGCGGGATCGCATACCAGACGCGGTCCTGTGCGTCGACGATTTCCGACATGCGCAGGTGCCCGGAGAACATCAGCAGCGCGACGAGCGCGAGGCCCATCGCGACCTCGTAGCTGATCATCTGGGCGGTGGAGCGCACCCCACCGAGCAGTGGGTAGTTCGATCCGCTCGACCATCCGGCAAGCACGACCGAGTAGACGCCGATCGAGGTCATCGCGAGCACCCAGAGCACGCCGACCGACAGATCGGTCAGCTGCAGCGGCACGTCGCGCTGGAAGATGTGCACCGTTGGACCGAAGGGCACGACCGCGAACGCCAGGAACGCCGGCACCACGACGAGCGCCGGCACGAGCTTGAACACCCACCGGTCGGCGTTGGCCGGGAAGATCGACTCCTTGAAGAAGAGCTTGAGCCCGTCGGCGAAGGTCAGGAAGAGTCCGCGGGGACCGGCGCGCATCGGGCCGGTGCGCGTCTGGAAGTCGGCGATCACCTTGCGCTCCATCCAGATGAACAAGAGCACCGAGAGCAACAGCCCGGCGAACACGACGATCACCTTGCCGACGAGGATCCCCCAGTCGATCCACGTCACGCGGCATCACCTCCTGCCGGCGCGAGAGCCGGCTCGGCATCGTCCGCGTCGACCGCCTCGAGAGCGACGCTCGTCGTGAACGCTCCCGATAGCAGCGTGTTGACCGCGAGGCCGGGTTGGTTGAAGGGGACGAACACGGTCCCGGCAGCGACGCGGTCGGTGACCCGCACCGGCACGACGGCCTCGCCGGCTTCGGTGCGCAACCGCGCGTCCGCGCCGTCGGCGAGGCCGGCGGCCGCAGCGTCGCCGGGATGGATCTCGGCGAAGGCGGGATCTTCGAGGGCGGCCTTCAGCTCCTCGGTCCGCTCGGACATGCGACCCTCATCGATCAGCAATGGATACGTGACCAGGGTGATGTCGGGGAGCGCCTGCGGCGCCGGTGGCGATGGCTGCCCCTCGGTCGCGCCACGAGGAGCGAGCAGCCGCCCCATCTCGTCGTGCAGCTCGTCGAGGGTCTCGAACCCGAGGTCGCCGCCCGCGGCAGCGGCGAGACCCGCGAAGATCTCCCAGTCGGGCCGGCTGATCCCGGCCGGCGTGCGGAGCGGCCGCACGCGCTGACTCCTGCCTTCCCAATCGCTCACGTGCCCGTCGCGCTCGAGGACCGACGCCGCCGGCAGGAAGACGCTCGCGAAGGGCTCGAGGTCGCCGAGCTCGAGGGATTGCACGACGACCGTGTCGACGTTCTGGAGGGCACGGCGAGCGAGCGCGGCGTCGGGCGCATCACGCAACGGATCGATGCCGACGAGGTACAGGAC
>JBKPRM010000221.1:0-4254 GCA_046734555.1 Actinomycetota bacterium
CGTCACGGTCGGGCCTCGCGCACCTGCACCCGGTGTTCCCGGTAGTGCATCACGTCCCAGGCGATGAGGGCCCAGCAGAGGGCCGCGAGCAGCGCGAGCGCGGTGAGCGACGGCACGGCGAGGGCGACCGGGATCATGGCGAGCGTGGCGACGACAGCCGCCACCCTCCCAGGTCCGATCCAGCCGGGGCGGTCCTCGGTGGTGTGCCTGACGAGATACACCAGCCGGAACCGCATGATGACATGCGTCAGGTAGTACAGCGACAGCCCACCGCAGAGCGCGAACGCCGGGATCATCTCCAGCCGCTGGTGAACGTCGTGGATCGTGATCTTCAGCCCGAGCGCGAAGAGCACGATCCCGGCGATCATCGGCAGATGCAGATAGCCGTAGTTGTCGCGCGCGAGCCGAGCCCGTGCTCGCCCGCTGGCCTGGGCGAGCTGCTGGGCACCGAGCACGGCGAAGACGTCGAAGTACGCCCACCACAAGGCCGCGATCACCGCGAGACCGAGGACCGACGCCCCGATCACGGCCGGCGTCAGCTCGATGCCCGCGGTCGCGATCCCGATCGACACGATCGATTCGCCGAGCGCGATGATCACGATCAGCCCGTAGCGCTCGGCGAAGTGCGCCGGCGAGATGCTCCACCCGAGCCCGCGGTCGATCAGGGGGCCGGCGTACAGCGCCAGGATCGCGATCACCCACAACGCGATCCGGATCCGGTCCTGGTCGACGTACCCGGCGACGAGGATGAAGAGTGAGCCGACCGACGCGGTCGGTGCGAATCGCACGACCGCGCGCCGGAACTCCGGGTCGCGCTTCCCGGCGACCGCGAACAGCATCAGGTTGAGGGCGCGCACCAAGAGGTACGCCGCGCCGAAGAGGGCCGCGTCGACGCCGAAAGCGTTCGGCACCGCGAGGGCGGCCACGAGCATCGCCGCCATCCCGCCGAACATGCCCGCACGCGCCATCGAGTCCTCGGGTTCAAGGGTGTTGGTGAGCCACGCGTAACCCGTCCATGCCCACCACATCGCGGCGAGCACGAGCAGCCCGTGTCCGATCCCCGACCAGGTGAGCTCCTGCGACATCAGGACGGTGACCTGGGTGATCGCGTACACGAACACCAGGTCGAAGAAGAGCTCGAGTGGGGTGACGCGCTGTTCTCGCTCAGGCATCCGGATCGCTCCCGACACTACGCCCGTCCCGCGTGGTCACGACTACCATGCCAGCACGAACGGAGGGCCTGCGACATGGCTGCGGGAACGGCGAACCTCGATCCCGGGGAACGTGCGAAACGAGGGAAAGCCGCCCGCGAGCGCGTGCCGCGGTCGAGCCTCGGCGATCACGTGCCCGGGCCGGACAGACCGGATCCCATCGAGCTGCTCGACTCGCAGGCGGCGAACCGGGTCCCCGAGCTCGTGCCGATCCGGTACGGCCGCATGGTGGCTTCGCCGTTCTCGTTCTACCGGGGTGCGGACCTGATCATGGCGACCGATGTCGGTGCGAGGCCGCACACGGATCTCCGGACGCAGCTCTGTGGCGATGCGCACCTGTCGAACTTCGGGCTCTTCGCGTCTCCCGAGCGGCGATTGGTGTTCGACCTGAACGACTTCGACGAGACGCTTCCGGGCCCCTTCGAGTGGGACGTCAAGCGGCTCGCTGCAAGTCTGACGGTCGCCGCGCGAGAGAGCGCGATCTCGCAGGCCGATCGTCGCGACATCGTCGCGGCGGCAGCGAACGAGTATCGGACGGCGATCCGTGGCTTCGCCGAGATGCGAACGCTCGACGTCTGGTACGCGCGCGCCGATGTCGACGACCTCGTCCCGACGTTGCAGGGAGACATCGACGCGAAAGGCATGAAAGCCCTCAACAAGGTGGTCGCGAAGACGCGGTCGCGCGACAGCGTGCAGGCGTTCTCGAAGTTCGCGCGCGACGAGGGCGGCGAGCCGCGGATCGTGAGCGATCCCCCGCTGATCGTGCCGATCGCCGAGCTCTTGCCCGACGCCGATGAGGCACGCCTGCGTGATCAGCTGGGCGACCTGCTGAAGAACTACAGCCGGAGCCTCCCGAGCGACCGGCGCCATCTGCTGCAGCGCTACCACGTCGTCGACATCGCCCGGAAGGTCGTCGGGGTGGGCAGCGTCGGTACGCGTGCCTGGATCATGTTGCTGCTCGGCCGTGACGGAACCGATCCGCTGTTCCTGCAGGCGAAGGAGGCTCAGCCATCGGTGCTGGATGGACTGGCCGGGCGCAGCGGCTACGCGAATCAAGGTGAGCGGGTGGTCGCCGGCCAGCGGCTGATGCAGGCGGCGAGCGACATCTTCCTCGGCTGGGACCGCGTCCACGGGCTGGACGGCGCGACCCGCGACTTCTACGTGCGGCAGCTGCGGGACTGGAAGGGGGCCGCCGACCCGACGTCCATGACGCCCACGAACCTGAACAGATACGGGAGGATCTGTTCCTGGACGCTTGCTCGCGCGCACGCGCGGGCCGGCGATCCCATCGCCATCGGTTCCTACCTTGGGCGGAGCGAAACGTTCGACCTCGCGATGGCGAGATTCGGGGAAGCGTATGCGGACCAGAACGAGCGGGACCATGCAGCGTTGGCGCGAGCCGTCAAGGACGGGCGACTCGCAGCCGAACCAGACCTCTAGCGCGAGCGCAGCACGCTGATGCACCCGGAGCGGACGGAACGGGTCCGGGTTCCGGGCTCAGGTGTCGTGTTGATCTTCGTGATCGGTCGCGCCGGGGACGTCGTCACGGACCGAGAGAGCGGATTCCTCCGGAGAGGCGAACTCGTCACGCTCGACCGAGCCGTCGGCGACGAGCTGCCCCTCCTCGTCGATCGCGCCGTCGTCCTCGACGCCGACCACCTCGTCGACGATCCGGCTTTCGGGCCGTTCGCGAGCGAGCGCCTCGTCGAGACCGAGTCCTTCGACGGCCTCCTCGGCCGTCGTGCCGTGACTCTCAGCCTCGAACGGCCGATCGGCGCGTAGGATCTCGGCCTCGAGTTCCTCGCCGTCCTGCTCCTCCCACAGATCGTCGGTGCCCATCGTTCCTCCACTCGAACAGGTGACGCTTCAGCCTACGGCGGAGGGCGGTTAGCCGAAGGTGAAGCAGAAGGCGCGAGCGCCGGGCGCCTCGAACTCGATCTCGAACAGGCGCGGACCGATCGGGCCGGGCTGGCGGATCACCTGGTACATCCGCGGGAAGTCGAGCGCGGCGCTCCCCGACGGGTCCAGATCGCTCCCGGCCGCGTCTCCTGGCGGTTCGCCATCGAGCAGCACGCGGAACTTCACCTCCGCGCCAGGCTCCGCCGGCCCCATGATCAAGTGGAGGTCACGAGCGTGGAAGCGGAACGCGAGCCGGGCACCCGAGCTCTCGACGAGCGCGCTCTCGGCTCCGAGCGTCCACTCGCCCGAGAGGGCCCACTCGTTCACCCCGAGCCGATCCGGCGCCGCGTACGTGTGGGGCTGATCCGGCACCGACCCGCCGGGGGACGAGAAGTTCTGGCCGCGCTCATAGCCGACGTAGGTTTCGGGTGAGCGGAGGGTCTCCCAGTCGGCCTCCGCCTCGGCGCCCGCCCCCCTGACGGACACGACGTCACCGTCGGGCAGGGGGGCGCCCGCCTCGCGCAGGAGCGTTCGGATCGCGCGTTCGGAGCCTTCGTAGTCGCCCTCGCCGAACCAGTGATGGCGGATCCGGCCCTCCGCGTCGGCGATGTACAGCGCGGGCCAATAGTGGTTCGCGAACGAGTTCCAGACGCCGTAGTTGCTGTCGATCGCGATCGGATACTCGACGCGCATCTCCTGCAGCGCCCGGCCGATGTTGTCGACGTCGTGCTCGAACGAGAACTCCGGCGTGTGCACACCGATCACCGTCAGCCCAAGGTCGCCGTACCGCTCCCACCAGGCGCGAACGTACGGCAGCGTCCGGAGCCAGTTGATGCACGTGTACGTGCAGAAGTCGACCGCGACCACCTTCCCGCGGAGCCCCGTCGGGGTCAGCGGGTCAGAGTTCAGCCAGCCGGTCGCACCCTCGAACGACGCGAGATGCGATTCCACCGGAAGGACGTCGTCATCTCTCATGTGTCCCCACCTCAGAACGTGTTCACGTCGACGATCGCCCGAACGAACTCGTCGGGAGACTCCTGCGGCAGATCGTGCCCGACGCCGCCGGTGATCGTACGGTGCTCGTACTTGCCCGAGAACTTCCGCTCGTACGCGCTCGGATCCGGATGTGGTGCCCCGTTGGCGT
>JBKPRM010000222.1:0-4608 GCA_046734555.1 Actinomycetota bacterium
GACCAGCACGTTGTGCGCGTCGGGGAACAGCGCCGCGAGCCGCGGGTCCGCCTCGGCGTCGAGGGTCGCCGCGAGCGCGGGTTTCCGCGAGCGCCACGCGCGCTCCATCAGCTCGTCGCGGCCGATCGGGAACGACGCCGCGACCTCGACCCCCTGGGTGGAGGCGATGACCTGCAGGTCGACCCCCCGCGCGTCGAGCATCACGCCCCGGGCGAACCCGAAGGCGCCGATCATCGCGTCGAGCACGATCTGCGCGATCCCCGGCGCATCGTCCGCGGCGTCGATCGCGATCGTCATGTCCGCGAGCTCGCTCAGGTCCGCCTTCTGATGACGCAGCTCCCGCTCGTTGACCGCCGAGAACGCGGCCGTCGCGAAGGCGGTCATCCACAGGCCGGCGAGCGTCAGCGCCGTGTACACCGGTACGTCGACCGCGTCCGGCTGATCCGGGAACCACATCCCGTGCGCCTGCACGACGACGAGGAAGAGCAACGTCTCCCACGCCGTGACCTTGAGCCCGGTCCGATAGGACACGAGCAGCGTCACGACCATCACGTGCACGAAGAACAGGAATCGCAAGGGGCTCGTCGCGCCGCCCGTCACCAGCGTCACCCACGCGAGGTAGGCGCCGTCGATGAGCAGGATGACCTGTGTGAGCGCCAGCAGATGCTGGTCATCGCGCTTCCGCAGCAGCGTCGGGAGCGCCGACAGCGCGAGGTAGACGACGGTAACGGCGGCGACGAGGCCGATCCCAACGCTCGAGATGCCGGGCCGCAGGAGGACCGTCGCGAGCACGAGCACGCCGATGCAGGCGCGCAGGATCTCGACGTATCCCGTCCGCTCGGCGAGGGGGACGAGCTCGCTCGGATCGGGCTCGAGCCGCCGTGCCAGACCGGCGAAGGTCATGTGAATCGCACCCGATCCGAGCCGATCGCAGCCGGCACGAGCTTCGGATCCCCACGGTCCAAGCGGTCCTGCAGCGAGAGGAACGCGGCGACCGCGCCGAGCAGCAGCGCCATCACCGCGATCCCACCGATCACACGGGCAGCGACCTGACCGACCGTCGGCGGAAGGCCACCCCCATCCGTATCGCCGGCCTCGCCCGTCGTGGGGGTGAGCGGGTCGATCCCGGTGGCGACGGAAGCGTTCACCCCAGCTCCGGCGGTGCCGGATCCGGCATGTGCACGGCCGCCGCCGTTCCCGTCGTTGCCGTGTCCGGTGCCGCCGTTGCCGTGTTCGTTGCCGGTGTGATGCCCGTCGCCACCGCCGCCGTTGCCGCTCCCGCCGCCGCCGGGCAGGTCGATCCCGCCGTTGCCGAGGACGTCGTCGACCGTATCGCGGACGGTCCCGGCAGTGTTATCGACGGTCTGTTGGACATCGTCGACGGCGCCTTGCGCCGTGCCGTCCACATCGTCGACCGCGTTGCCGACGCCAACGCTGCTCGGATCGTCGGCCGCGCCGGTGCCGCCCTGGCCGTCGTCGATCACGTGGTCGACGGTGCAGGTCGGATCAACGGCGGCGCAGGTCTGCGCGGAAGCCGCCGTCGCGAGGGCGAACGGCACGGACAGCAGCATGGCCGCGGGAACGATCTTCAGTGCGCGGATCAATGTTGCTCACCTCCATCAGATGGAGGCCCAGACTCCGCGTTCTCTCACGAAGCATCGGCACGAGAAGCCGCGGAACTGAGCGCCTCCGAGACAGGCTGCGCTGCAGCCTCACTCAGCCGCTCCGGTGCCGGACCCTCGACCAGACCCACGCCCAACCCGGTCAGCTCTTCGAGCTGCTCGACCGTCGTGACGTTCTCTGCGATCGCGCGGGCGCCGAGCTGGGTCGCACGGGCTGCGAGGGCGGCGACGACGGCGTGGCGCGCGCCGTCGTGTTCCACCCCGTCGGTCAGCGCGGTGTCGATCGCCACCAGATCGGGAGCGAGCATCGCGACGTGTCGGAGGCTCGCGAGCCCCGCACCGACGTCGGAGACCGCCAGCCGGACCCCCTCTTCGCGCAGCGGCGCCAGCGCGTCGTTCAGCGGGGCGTAGTCGTCGACGTGGGCGTGCTCCGTCAGCTCGAGCACGACGCGCTCGCGGCCGACCTCGCGCACGGCCTCGTGGTAGGCGGGGTCGAGCAACGTCACCGGCGACACGTGGACCATCAGGAACGCCGCCGAGGGCAGCAACCCCGCATCGCGGTTCGCTGCGCGCAGCACCGCCGTTTCGAACTCCTCGAGGAGCCCAACCGCCTCGGCCTCGGCGATCCATGCATCGCCGCCACGCATCGGGAGTTTCGCCACACGCGTGCGCGCGACCACGCCGGCCACGCCGCCGGATCGCACGTCGAAGATCGGACGTTGCACCGTGCTGATCGCGTCGGCCTCGAGCGCGTCGCGGACGCGGCGTTGCTGTTCGCGGCGGCGGTCGCCGGGCGTGCGCACCGACGACCGCCGCTCGCTGGACCAGACGCCCATGTCCTCGTCGCCGCTCGGCACCGGCACCAGGTGCATCGGCCGATGGATCTCGCGCAAGATCCGCTCGGTGGACTCGCCCTTCGGCACGTAGGCGTTCGCGCCCGCGGCCATCATCGCGATCACCGTCGCCTCGTCCTCGTGCGCGGTGAGCGCGATCACCCGCGTGCGGGGGCAGCGCCGAGAGATCTCGCGCGCCGCCCGGACGCCGCCGCCACCCGGCATCCGGACGTCGATGAGAGCCACGTCCGGCTGTTCCCGGACCGCCATCGCGATCGCGTGCTCGGTGTCGTGGGCCGAGCCGACCAACCGGAGGTCCTCCTGGCTCTGGATCAACGCCCGGAGCACGTCGATCACCGCGGCGTCGTCGTCTGCGACCAGCACCCGCGTCGACTGCATCTCACGAACCTCCCGTCGCCTCGAGCGGGACCGCACGGCCGAGGTAGAACCCCTGTCCGTAGCGGACACCCGCATCGCGCAGCGCCAGCAGCTGCTCCGAGGACTCGATCCCCTCGGCGACCACGCCGGCGCCGATGTGGTCGGCGAAGTTCGCGAGCGCGTGGACGAGGGCCTGCCGCGCGCCGTCCTTCTCGATGTCGCGGCACATCGCGATGTCGAGCTTGATCAGCTCCGGCGCGAGCGCCAGCACGTGGCTCAGGCTCGAGAACCCCGCGCCGGTGTCGTCGACCGCCACGCGAACGCCGCGCGTTCGCAGGGGCTGCAGACAGCGCGACAGCTGCGCATAGTCGGTGACCTGCGTGTGCTCGGTGATCTCCAGGACGATCCTGCCGGGATCCACGTCGGCCAGTACGGCGGGCAGGTCGGGGGAGCAGCAGGTGACCGGGGACACGTTCACGCTCAGGAACGTCTCGGGTGGGAGCAGGTCGAGACCCGCGGTGGCCGACCTCACGGCGGCGAGCTCCATCTCGATACGCAGCCCTGCCCGGTCGGCCTCCTCGAACCAGCGCTCGGGCGAGCGGGTCGGCGACGCGTCGAACCGCGAGAGGGCCTCCGCGCCGATGCATCCGCCGTCCGTCAGGTCGAACAGGGGCTGGTAGACGATCCGCGGTCCGCCCGCCTCGATGACGGCACGGACCGACTCGCTGCGTTCGCGGCGGCGATCGAGCCACCCGCTGCCGTGCAGCACTTCCTCCAGCCTGCGCTCGCGCGTGACTCCCGGATCGGCCGGCAGCTCCTCGACGAGCCGGTGGATCGTCGCGACGATCTTGTCCGTGTCGTCGGCCTTCCCGACGTAGGCGTCGGCGCCGGCGTCGAGCATCTCGAGGATCGAGGCGGCGTCCTCCATCGCGGACAACGCGATCACACGCGTCTCCGGGGAGCGCTTCGCGATCTCCGAGGCAGCGCGCGGACCGCCGCCGCGCGGCATACGGACGTCGAGCAGCGCGACCGCGGGTTGGCGCTTCGCGGCGAGCTCGATCGCGGTCTGCGCGTCGCTCGCCTCGCCGACGACGATGATCGTTGGATCTGCATCGAGCACCGACAGGATCGCCGCGCGGATCGCGTCCTCGTCATCGGCGATCATCACGCGGATCGGGTCGGCTGGTTCGGATCGGTCGGCGGTGGCGTACGTCGCGCCGATCGCCTCCAGTTGCATCGCTCGTCTCATGCACATGCCGTCGGCTGGATGGCCCACGCGCTGCATGGGCGGGCTTCCCGGCAGCCCGGGACATCTGTCCCGGTACTAGGAGTCTTCCGGCAGGCCGAGCTCGCCCCGCAGCGGGGCGGCGAACAACGCGGCCTCGGTCCGATGCCGCAGACCGAGCTTGTGCAACAGGCTCGACACGTGATTGCGCACCGTCTTCTCCGAGACGAACAGCCGGGACGCGATCTCGCGGTTCGTGAGGCCGAGCGTGAGCTGACCGAGGATCTCGCGCTCGCGGTCGGTCAGGCTCGCGAGACGCGAGCGCTCGGTGGGCGCCGAGCGCGCGTGCCGGAAGATGGCCGCTGCGGAGTCGGCCCCGACGACCGCCGCTCCGGCCGCGACCCGCCGCACCGCGTCGACGACCTCCGCGTTCGGCGCCTCCTTGGAGACGAACCCGTCCGCGCCGGCGCGCGCGGCGTCGATCAACGCGGAGCCTTCGGACAGACCTGAGCAGATCAAGATCCGCGAATGCGCCGAGACCGCGCGGAGC
>JBKPRM010000223.1:0-4132 GCA_046734555.1 Actinomycetota bacterium
GTGTAGCCGCGCTCGGCGAGCCAGGATGCCGCCTGCGGGTACCGGTCCTCCGGACGATCCCCGAGCGTGAACAGCGCCTCCTTGCACCCGGCTCGGGCGCCGGCACGAGCGATCGCGACGACCTCGTCGGGCGTGAGGTAGGCGGCGTCGAGCTTCGCGGGCGGCTGCGCGAACGTGCAGTAGTGACACCGATCACGGCAGAGCATCGTGAGCGGGATGAACACCTTGCGTGAGTAGGTAACGGTGTCGTCCCAGCCGAGGTCGCGCAGCCGTCGCGAGATCGCCGAAAGCTCGGCGAGCTCGTCGCCGTCCGTTTCGAGGAGCGCGGTCACCTCGCCCAGCGAGAGGGACTTGCCGGTGTCGGCTCGAGCCAGCGCTCGTCGTCGCGCCGCAGGGGTCGAGCTGGCGGCGGTCGAGGCGGCCATCGCGGGCGAGCCTACTACCCTTGCTCATGTATGAAGGTCGCGGCGATCGCGGGCGGGATCGGAGCGGGGAAGTTCCTCCGCGGGCTCGAGCGACTCGTGCCGGGCGACGATCTCACGGTCATCATCAACGTCGCGGACGACATCGTCGTCCACGGCCTCCATGTCTCGCCGGACCCCGACTCGGTGACCTACTGGCTCGGCGGGGTCTTCGACCACGAGCGCGGTTGGGGCCGCCGCGACGAGACCTTCCGAGCGACCGAGGAACTGGGGGCGTTCGACGGGGAGCGAGCTTGGTTCGCGCTCGGCGACCTCGATCTCGGGACGCACCTGTACCGGACGGGATCGCTCGCCGAGGGGGTCCCGCTATCGGAGGTCACCGCGCGGATCGCGCGACGCTTCGGCGTCGCGGCTCGACTGGTGCCGGTGAGCGACGACCCGATCGAGACACGGATCGGCTGCGTCGACGCGGCCGGTATCGCTCTCGATCTGCATTTCCAGGAGTACTGGGTGCGCCGCCGCGCGACGGACCAGGTGAAGGACGTTCGCTACCTTGGCGCTGAGAGCGCTCGGCCCGCACCGGGCGTGCTCGAGGCTCTTTCGGACGCCGACGCGATCGTGTTCTGCCCGTCCAACCCCGTCGTCTCGATCGGACCGATCCTCGCCGTACCCGGCGTCCGTGATGCGGTGGCCTCCCGGCGCGCGTCGGCGGTCGGTGTGAGCGGGATCGTCGGCGGCGCACCGGTGGCCGGGATGGCGGACAAGCTCATGCCCGCGGTCGGCATCGAGGTCAGTGCGGCGGGTGTCGCGCGGCACTATCGCGAGCTCCTCGGTGCGTGGGTCATCGACGACGCCGACGCGGACCTCCGCCCCTCCGTCGAGGGAGCCGGTCTCCGGTGCGCGGTGACCGACACGATCATGATCGATGACGGTCGCGCGGAGGCCGTCGCGCGGACGGCGCTGGAGCTCGTGGCGTGACGCTCGAGGTGATCCCGGTCACCGGGCTCCCCGAGATCGAGCCGGGCGACGACCTCGGGGACCTGGTCGCGAGCGGGCTCCGGAGCCTCGGCGTGCGCGCCGGCGACATCGTCGTCATCACGCAGAAGATCGTGTCGAAGGCCGAAGGCCGTCTCGCGCCCGAGGCGGACCGCGCGGCCGCGCTCGAGGCGGAAACCGCGCGCATCGTCGCGACACGCGATGATCTCGTGATCGCCGAGACGCACCACGGGCTCGTGTGCGCGAACGCAGGCGTCGACGCCTCGAACGTCGGGCCGGGCTTGGTGTCGCTCCTGCCGAAGGATCCCGACGGGTCTGCGGCGCTGGTGCGCGATGCGTTGCGCGAACGGCTCGGCCTCGACCCCATCGCCGTGATGATCACGGACACCTTCGGCCGACCCTGGCGTGAAGGCCTGGTCGACGTCGCGATCGGCGTCGCGGGCTTGCCCGCCCTCATCGATCTTCGGGGGACCGCCGACCGGGGTGGGCGCGAGCTGGAAGCGACGGTCGTCGCCGTCGCCGACCAGGTGGCCGCCGCCGCCGGCCTCGTGATGGGGAAAGCCGACGGGATCCCGGTGGCGATCGTCCGAGGCCTTCCGTGGCAGGACGAGGACGCGGGCACCGCCGCCGACCTGATCCGTGCACCGGCGCTCGACCTGTTCCGTGAGTCCCCGATGCAGGCGTTGCACGCACGCCGCACGATCCGATCGTTCGGCCCCGGCACGGTGCCGCGCGGCGCGGTCGCCGACGCGGTCGCGGCGGCGTGCACCGCCCCCGCACCGCATCACACGCGACCGTGGCGGTTCGTGGCGCTCGACTCACCGGCGGCCAAGCGCACGCTCCTCGCGGCGATCGCGGAGGCGTGGCGCACGGACCTCCGAGCGGACGGTACGGACGAGGACACGATCGCGCGGCGCATCGCGCGCAGCGATGCGGTCCTCGGTGCCGCCCCGACGTTGATCGTGCCGCTCGTGCGGTTCGCGGGCGCACATCCGTACGCGGACGACGAGCGCGCACGCGCGGAGCGCGAGATGTTCCTGCTCTCGGGTGGTGCTGCGATCCAGAACCTCCTGCTCGGCCTGCACGCACGAGGGGTCGCGTCGTGCTGGATCTCCTCGACCCTGTTCTGCCAAGAGGAGACACGCGCCGTGCTCGGGCTCGACGACGAGTGGTACGCGCTCGGAACGGTCGCGTGTGGCCCGATGCCGGAGGGCGGGGCTTCACGGCCCCGCCCTCCGGTCGAGCTCGACGCGTTCCTGCGCTGGTCCTAGGCGAGAACGCCCTTCAGGAAATAGAACAGGAACGCTGCGCTCACGACGTACATCAACGGATGAACATCTCGGAACTTCCCTTGGAAGACCTTGATGACCGTGTAAGTGAGGAACCCGGCGCCGACGCCGTTCGTGATCGAGTACGTGAACGGCATGAGCCCGATCGTCAGCAGCGCCGGGATACCGATCGACGGATCACGCCAGTTGATGTCGACGACCGACCGGATCATGAAGTACCCCACGATCACCAACACCGACGCGGTCGCCTCGGGCGGGATCACTCCGGCGAGCGGTGAGATGAAGAGACACAGCAGGAACAGGACGCCGGTCGCCACGCTCGCGAGACCCGTCCGTCCCCCTTCGCCGATGCCGCTCGCGCTCTCGATGAACGTGGTGTTCGAGGATGCGCTCGCCGCGCCGCCTGCGGCCGCCGCCAGAGAGTCGACCAGCAGGACGCGGTTCATCCCCGGGAGTTTCCCGTCAGCGTCCAGCAGGCCGGCTTCCTCGCCGAGACCGACGGCGGTTCCCATCGTGTCGAAGAAGTCCGACAGCATGACGGCGAAGATCGGGACGATGGCACCGAGGAAGCCGAGCTGCGCGAACACGCCGAAATCGAAGTTGCCGACGAGCGCGAAGTCCGGAGACGCGACGATCTTGCTGGGGACCTCGCCGATGCCGTCACCGAGGGTCGCCCACATGGTCCCGTCCGCCCATACCTCGTTGATCACGATCGCGACGGCCGTCGCAAGCACGATCGAGATGAGGAGCCCGCCCTTCGTCCCACGGGCGGTGAGCACCGATGCGGCGATCAATCCGACCGCGAAGACCAGCATGCGCAACGTGGTGAAATCGCTCGAGATCGTAAGAAGCGTGCCGTTCCCGGCCACGACGACTCCCGCGTTCACCAGGCCGATGATCATCAGGAAGAGACCGATGCCGATCCCGATCGCGAGCTTCAGATCCTTCGGGATCGCGTTGAGGACAGCCTCCCGGAAGCCCGTCAACACGAGCACCGTGATCACGAGACCCTCGATCACGATGACCCCCATCGCTTCGGGCCACGTCAGTTGCTTCCCGACGACCAGCGTGAACGCGACGAAGGCGTTCAGCCCGAGACCGGCCGCGAGGGCGAAGGGATACTTCGCATAGATCCCCATCGCCAGCGTGGCGAGCCCCGCGACGAGGGCTGTGACCGTGAGGACCTGGGGGAACGGGAGTGTGACGCCGTTTCGATCTGCGCCCGCGAGACCCAAGATCTGCGGGTTGAGGAACAGGATGTAGGCCATCGTGAGGAACGTGGTGATCCCCGCGATGATCTCGGTACGGACGGTCGAGCCGCGTTCCGTGATCTTGAAGTAGTCGTCGAGACCGCTTCGTCGTGGAGCGTCCGGCACCCTGACGGTCTGCCCTTCAGAGGTCTGCGCCACCTGCCCACCCCCCTCT
>JBKPRM010000224.1:0-7144 GCA_046734555.1 Actinomycetota bacterium
GGGATGGAGCGATCTGTCCGGCATCCTCGATTGGCTCTGCGACAACTGGGATCGGCCCGAGGAGGGGATCTGGGAGACGCGCGGCGGGCAGTAGGACTTCACGTACGGACGGCTCATGTCGTGGGTCGCTTTCGACCGGGCCATCCGCTTGGCGCACGAGCTCGGGCGTCCCGCGAACGTCCAACGGTGGAGCGAAGAGCGCGACAAGGTCTATCAGCAGATCATGGATCGGGGGTGGAGCAAGGAGCGCGGTGCGTTCGTCCAGCACTACGACTCGCAGGTGCTTGACGCATCCAACCTGCTGATGCCGCTCGTCGGCTTCGTCGCACCACACGACCCGATGTGGCTGTCGACGTTGGAGGCGATGGACGGAGAGCTCGTCTCGGACAGCCTGGTCTATCGATACGACCCGGCTGCATCGCCCGATGGGCTGCGCGGCGAGGAAGGGACGTTCTCGATCTGCACCTTCTGGTACGTCGATGCGCTCGCTCGCTCGGGCCGCCTCGAGGAGGCGCGGCTGACGTTCGAGAAGATGCTCACCTATGCGAACCACGTCGGCCTGTTCGCCGAGGAGATCGGCCCGACGGGTGAACAGCTGGGGAACTTCCCGCAGGCGTTCACGCACCTGTCATTGATCAACGCGGCGATCAACCTGGATGCCGAGCTCGACCGCAATCCCCGCTGGGTCGACCTCGCTCCCCGACCGCGTTGAGCGAACCGCGTCGGACCGAGGCCGGGCTTTCGCCGCGGCAGATCCTGATCCCGCTCGTCCTCGCGCAGTTCGTCTGCAGCTTCGCCGGGTCGAACATGAACGTGGCGATCAGCAGCATCGCGAGCGATCTGCACACCGACGTCAGGGGCGTGCAGACCGCCATCACGATGTTCCTGCTCGTGATGGCGGCCCTGATGATTCCCGGCAGCAAGCTCACCGACAAGTTCGGGCGCAAGCGGTGTCTGATCGCGGGCCTGATCGTGTACGGAGCCGGCGCCGTATTGAGCGCGCTCGCGCCGGGGCTCGGCGTCCTGATCGTCGGCTACTCCGCGCTGGAGGGGATCGGCTCTGCCTTGCTGATCCCACCGGTGTACATCCTCACCACGCTCGTCTTCACCGACGTCACGTCGCGGGCACGCGCGTTCGGGCGGATCAGCGGCGCGGCCGGGGTCGGCGCAGCGGCGGGACCGCTGGTCGGGGGGTTCATCACGACGACCGTCAGTTGGCGGGCGTCGTTCCTGCTGCAGGCGGCGATCGTGCTCGCGATCATCGTGCTCAGCCGGCGGATCGTCGATCCGATCCCGGCCGACCCGACGCGACCCTTCGACGTGCAGGGCGCGGTCCTGTCGGCCCTCGGCATGTTCTTCGTCGTGATCGGGATCTTGCAGGCGGACGACAACATCGCGATCACGTTGCTCGGTCTGGTGATCGGCGCGGGGTTCCTCTGGTGGTTCTTCGCGCATGTCCGCGCGACGGAGGCCCTCGGCAAGGAGCCGCTGCTGTCGACCGCGTTGTTCCGCGTGCGCACGTCCAACCTCGCGCTCGTCACGCAGAACATCCAATGGCTGATGCTGATGGGCATCTCGTTCGTCGTGTCGGTCTACCTGCAGATCGTCCGTGGGTTCACCGCGATCGAGACCGGCCTCGTGTTCACCGCGGCGACGGTGGGGGTGCTGCTCTCGTCCCTGGCGGCCGAACGGTTCGCGACTCGCCGCGCTCAGAGGAGCCTGATCATGGCGGGATTCGTCATCACGCTCGCCGGGATCGCGCTGATCTTCGTGTTCGCGGCCATCTGGACCACAGTGCTGGCCCTCCTCCCTGGCCTGTTCTTGATCGGGATCGGGGTCGGCGTGATGCTCACCCCATCGGTCAACGTCGTGCAGTCGGCGTTCCCCGAACAACAGCAGGGCGAGATCTCCGGGCTGTCGCGGAGCGTCTCGAACCTCGGGTCGTCGATCGGCACCGCGGTCGCAGGCACGATCTTGGTGTCGGACCTCGTCGCCGGGAACCGTTCCTACGGGTTGGCGCTGTTGACCCTGGCGGCCGCCGGCCTCGTCGGCCTGGCGGCCGCCTGGATGCTGCCTCGGGACGCGCCGCCGGCGGCGGCGTGACCCACCTCAGCCCGCGAGGATCTTCGCTTTCTGCGCTTCGAACTCGGCCTCGGTGAGTACACCGCTGGTCTTCAGTTCGCCGAGCTCCTTGAGCATCTGGATCTTGTCGCCCTGGCCGCCGGATGCAGCGGCGGGCGCGGCCTGCATCGGCTGTTCGTTCGCGGCGTTCTGATCGGCCCAGCGAGAGGCCTGCCGGCGGGAGACGTTGTTCGAGACGGCGGTCGCGGTGCCGGCGATGACCGCCGTGCGTGCGACCCCACGGATCAATCCTGGCATCTGGGCGTTCCTCCTTGCGTCAGGTCGTCTCTTCGATCGCCTGCAGCAGCGCGTTGGTCGGCACGCGGCCGGAC
The DNA here is from genome assembly GCA_046734555.1 of Actinomycetota bacterium. Lineage (GTDB taxonomy): Bacteria > Actinomycetota > UBA4738 > UBA4738 > HRBIN12 > AC-51. The sequence goes on from JBKPRM010000224.1 coordinate 2,454, forward strand.
GCGACGAGCTGTGCGCCGGCCTTGCGGAGCGCCGTGGCGAAGGGAGCCGCCCACGTGTTCTCGTACAGGAGCACGGCGGCCGAGGCGCCCGGCTCGAGCGCGTTGCCGGCCTCGCCGTAGTCGTCATCGCCCAGCAATCCCGAGGACGCGCCCTCGAACACCGTGAACGACGGATCGCCGTCGATGCTCATGTCGCTGACGTTCATGCCGACGATCTTGCCGTCTTCCTCCTTGTGGATGAACCCGAGGTCAAGGATGCGGATCAGGCCCTGGTCCACGAGGTCGACCAACAGCGGGAACGCCTTCCCGTCCGGCTGCTTGTCCTTCGGCCACTCGACGACGAGGTAGTCGATCGGCCCGAGTTCGATGTCGTCTTCCATGTGCGCTAGCCCTCCTGTGACTCGGTTTCCTTGATCTGGCGCGCGAGCTCATCAGCCTGCGCGTCGATCGCCTGTGAGATGAAGCGGTTGTCTGCCTTGATGCTCGCGGCGACCTGGTCGGCGAGTGTCGTCTGGTAGACGGCGATCAAGCCGGCACGACCCTGCTCCAGCGTCTCGCCGAGCTGCTTCAGGTCTCCATCGCTCATGCCGCCTTCGACGTGTCCCTTCACGGCGCCGACGGTCGCGCCGCCCGCCGCGCCGGCGACCATCCCTCCGAGCAATCCGATGCCCGGGAAGATCGCCGATGCGGCGCCGATCGCGAGGCCCCAGCCGAGGCCCTTCGCTGCGCCATGGCGCGTGGGTTGTTCGTGCTTCTTGACGACGTTGACCTTCCCGTCGTCTTCGCGCTCGATCACCGCCGCGTCGAAGTCATGCGACGCCCCGCGGTCGTAGTAGAGCGCTTTGATCGCCTCGTAATCGACCTCGGCGTCGGCGACGCTGTCATAGGACGCGGCCATCACGAGCAGCAGATCCTGGTCAGGCATGGCAGGCCTTCCTTTCGCGCTCCAGGGCGAGGGCCCCCACGAGACCGGTTCTGCACACCGGAGCTAGGACAACGAGCCTAGTCCTCTTCGACGAAACGTGCAGAGGCGAACCATCCCGACGTCCTCAGAACTGATCGGCTTCGGTGCTTCCTTCCAACGCCAGCGTCGAGGAGGTGCCCTGCGTGATCGTCTGGCTGACCCGGTCGAACCACCCGGTGCCGACCTCGGCCTGGTGTCGCGTGGCCGTGTAGCCGTCCGGCTCCATCGCGAACTCCTGCTGCTGGAGCTTGACGTAGGCGGTCATCCCCTCCGTCGCGTAGCCCTTCGCCAGATCGAACATACTCGCGTTCAGCGCGTGGAACCCGGCCAGCGTGATGAACTGGAACCGGTAGCCCATCGCGCCGAGCTCCTTCTGGAACTTCGCGATCTGGGCGTCGTCGAGCATCTTCTTCCAGTTGAACGACGGCGAGCAGTTGTAGGCGAGGAGCTTCCCGGGGAAACGCTGGTGGACCGCCTCGGCGAACGCTTTGGCCTCGTCCATGTCGGGCGTCGAGGTCTCGCACCACAGCATGTCCGCGTACGGCGCGTAGCTGAGCGCGCGCGCGATCGCTGCGTCGATGCCGGGCTGCACGTTGAAGAACCCTTCGTCGGTGCGCTCGCCGTTGGTGAACGACCGGTCGCGCTCGTCGACGTCGCTCGTGAGCAGCGTCGCTGCGAGCGCGTCGGTGCGCGCGATCAGCAGCGTCGGCACGTCGAGGACGTCGGCAGCGAGGCGCGCCGCGGTCAGCGTCCGGATGAAGTGCGCCGTCGGGATCAGCACCTTGCCGCCGAGGTGACCGCACTTCTTCTCGGAGCTCAGTTGGTCCTCGAGATGCACGCCGGCGGCGCCCGCCTTGATCATCGAGCTCATCAGCTCGAACGCGTTCAGCGGTCCGCCGAACCCGGCCTCGGCGTCCGCCACGATCGGGGCGAGGAAGTCCGCCTCGCGGCCCTCGGCCCACGCGATCTGGTCCGCTCGACGCAGCGCGTTGTTCAGCCGACGGACGACCGCCGGCACGGAGTTGGCTGGATACAGCGACTGATCCGGATACGTGTGTCCCGAGAGGTTGGCGTCGGCGGCGACCTGCCAGCCCGAGAGGTAGATCGCTCGGAGGCCGGCCTTCGCGCACTCGACGGCCTGGTTGCCGGTGAGGCAGCCGAGCGCGGCGACGAAGTCCTCGGTGGTGACGAGGTTCCACAGCTTGTCCGCGGCCTGGGCCGCGAAGGGCAGCGGGTCGCGGATGCGCCCGCGGAGGCGCACGACCTCGTCGGCGGAGTAGGGCCGCTCGATCCCCGTCCACCGCGCGTCCGCATCCCACCGTGCCTGGAGCTCCGTCGCCTCCTGAGCGATCTGTTCCGCGATCTCCATCGTTATCCCTTTCCCTGCAAGTCGATGGGGGAAACGAAAGACCTCCCGGCACCGCCGAGAGGCCTTCTGGCGCGCGCGGCCTGAGGCCGCCGCTGCGCCGTTACGTCGCTACGTACCGCTGCGCGGTCTTGAACGACGGTTCAAACATGTGTTGCATCGTAGCGAAGGCGGGACCACCAGGTCAAGCCGAGCGCCTCGGAGGTCTGCGAACCCGGAGTCACTGAGGTATGGGTGATACAAGAGCCGAGCCATGGGAACCCAGCTCGATACCCGGTTCGCGGAAGGACGCATCCCGAAGGAGCTCCACGACGTCTTGTTGCCGTTCCCATGGGAGCTCGGGCGTCTCCACGCGTTGCGGCTGGAGCCAACGGAGATCGCAGTTGCGGATCTCGACTGGATGCTCGATCTGCCGGTCTGGCGACACGAGGGCACGAGTTTCACGGCCTCGCCGCGCGATGTATCGCGCGATCCGAGGACCTATGCCGATCAGTGGGATCGAACGATGCGGGCGGACGTGCGCTGGCCCGTTCACATCACGATCTTCAGGCGCCGGTTGATCATCATCGACGGGATCCACCGGCTGCTCCGAGCGACGACGATGGCGATCCCCACGCTGCCCGCGTGGTACGTGAGCCGAACGGCCTGGCGGGCGATCCGGCTAGGGGACGATCTTGGAGATCGGGAGCTCGAGGATGTCGGTCGCACCCGCTGATTTGAGCTCCGGGATCAGGCGGTTCACCCCGCGCTTCTCGACGACGGTCTCGATCGCGTAGCCACCCTCGGCGAGCGGTGAGACCGTCGGCGCCTTCATCGACGGCACCACGGCAAGGACGCCTTGGAGGCTCTCTTCCGTCACGTTCAGCTTGATCAGCACGCGGCCCTCGGCTTCGATCGCCCCGCGCAGGAGCGTGACGATGTCGTCCATCGCGGCACGCTTCGCGTTGTCCGCCGCAGCGTCGCGGTTCGCGACGAGCACCGGGTCCGACGTGAGCAAGGTCTCGATGATCTTCATGCCATGCGCGCGAAGGGTCGACCCCGTCTCGGTCACATCGACGATCGCGTCGACGATCTCGGGCACCTTCGCCTCGGTGGCGCCGAACGACCAGCTGACCTTCACGTCGATCCCGAGATCGAGGAAGAAGCGACGTGTCAGCTGCACGAATTCCGTCGAGATACGCGTGCCGGCGGGGATCTCCTTCGCGCTGTTCGCCGGATGCTCGTTCGGCACCGCCAGCACGACTTTCGTGCCGTGGCCGGTGCCGGTCTTCGCGTAGGTCAGGGTCGTCAGCTCGACGAGGTCGGCGCCCGTCTCGGCGATCCAGTCGCGACCGGTGATCCCCACGTCGAACAGCCCGTCCTGGACGTACATCGGGATCTCCTGGGGGCGCAGGATCGAGACGCGCTCGACGCGATCGTCGTCGATCGTCCCGTGGTAGTCCCGCTCGGACCCCCGCCGAACGCGCAGGTCGGCTTCCTCGAACAGGCGCAGGGTCTGTGCTTCGAGGGAGCCCTTGGGGATGACCAACCGCAGCATCGCGCGAGTGTACCGGCGGCCCTGCACGCCCCGTTTACGATGCCGCTGTGCTGACCGCTGCGTGGTGGGCGGGTATCGCTGCATCGACGTTGGTTCTCGGCGCGGTGCTCGGGTGCCTGTTCGACGCCTCGCCGCGTGTCATCGGGTTGGTCATGGGCTTCGGCGCCGGAGCCCTCGTGGCGTCGGTGTCGTTCGAGCTGACCGAGGAGGCGTACGCGACCGCCGGCGGGCGGCCGGTCGCTGCGGGGTTGGCCCTCGGGGCGCTGACCTTCTTCTTCGGCGACCTGATCATCCACCGGCTCGGGGGACGCGGCCAGACGCGCAACTCGACGGACGACGAGCAAGACGCGCTCGCCTTACTGCTCGGGGCGGCGCTGGACGGGATCCCTGAGTCGTTGATTATCGGGCTCTCCCTGGTGGCCGGGGGGGCCGTCGAGCTCGCGTTCCTCGTGTCGGTCGCGGTATCCAACGTGCCGGAGGCGTTCGCGTCGGCCTCGGCAAGGCGGAAGGCGGGCATCCCCGTCGCGAAGATCCTCGCCCAGTGGCTGATCATCGTCGCCGTCTCCGCCTTGTTCGGTGCGATCGGGTTCGCGGTGTTCGACGAGCTCGGTCCCTGGGCGGTCGCGTTCACGCAGTCCTTCGGTGCCGGCGCGCTGCTCACCATGGTGATGGACACGATGGCGCCCGAGGCGTTCCGCGACGCCGGACCGGTGACCGGCCTCGTCTCCGTCGCGGGGTTCGCGTTCGCGTTCTACGTCGGCACGCTCTGATCGAGCGCGCGGAAGAAGCACGTGCGCTCGCCGGTGTGACACGCGGCCCCCTGC